>NZ_JAMYOR010000028.1:0-77735 GCF_040319965.1 Mesorhizobium sp. M0830
ACGATCTTGGCGGCGATCTGCCTTTGCGTTCCCATCGCGTCGATGGTGACGATCGCGCCTTCGAGGGCGAGCATGTCGAGAAGCTCGGGAATGGCGGTGATCTCGTTGCTCTTGGTGTCCACCGCCCGCTGCGCCAGCACGAGGCCCGCCTCGTGCGCCCAGGCCTGAACGAGATGCAACGCGCCTGTCCCGTCGGCGTCCTGTTTGGAGCCGCGCACGGTCTTGCCGTCGATGGCGACGACGCCGCCGATGCGCCCGGCGAGGCTCTTCACCCAGGCGGCGAACGCCGTCTCCAACTGTCGCGGATCGAGCCGTGCGAGCGTCCGTTTTAAGGTCTGCGCCGGCGCAACCCCATGCGCGAACGGCAAGATGCGCCGGAGCCAGTCGAGCAGTTCGACGCCCACGTCCTCGATCTCGTCGAAATCCTCCGCTCGGCACAACAGGCCCACCAGCACCGTGAGCAGGATCTCGTCGAGCCGATAGACCACCATTCCGGGCACGCGAGGGTCTTCAATGTCGTCAATATGATCGAGAAAGCTTGCGTCCATCGCCGGTCTCCTTCCCGGCCAAAAGAATCCCGCTTGGTTACCAGAGCGTTAACGATTCATGATTCCGCCCTGTGTCGGCCCTACCGCAGCTGGGCCGCTTGCGCTAATGTTAGATATCGAAGGCTTTCAACCAAAGACCCCGTCCATGCACCTCACATCGCTCCTGATCTTCGCCGCCGCTTTGTTCGTCGCCGCTGGCTCGCCTGGTCCATCGATCGCGGCGCTCGTCGCGCGCGTCATCTCGAAAGGCTTTCGCGACGTGTTCCCGTTCCTGCTTGCGATGTGGATCGGCGAGGGCATCTGGCTGTCGCTGGCAGTATTCGGGCTAGCTGTGGTGGCGCAGACATTCCATTTTGCCTTTGTTGTCGTGAAATGGGTCGGCGTCGCCTATCTCGCCTACCTTGCCTGGAAGATGTGGACTGCACCTGTCGATGGGAAAGAGGGCGAGATGCCGCGCGAGGATTCTCCGGCAAAGCTGTTCTTCGCCGGGATGGCGGTGACGCTCGGCAATCCCAAGATCATGATGTTCTACCTGGCGCTGTTGCCGACCATCATCGACCTCGCTTCGGTCAGCGTCGTCGGCTGGGTCGAGCTGACGGCGACCATGGCCGTGGTGCTGGTCGCCATCGATCTGGCCTGGGTGCTCGCCGCGTCACAGGCGCGCAAGCTCCTCAGGAGCAAGCGCGCCATGAAGATCGCCAACCGCATCAGTGCCACGACGATGGCCGGCGCGGCTGCGGCGATCGCGGCGCGGTCGTAACCCGTCACATCATCTCGATGATCGGCGCGATCTCGACGCTGAAGGCCGGGTTCATCAGGATCGGGCAATCCTTGGCCTTGGCTACGGCATCGTCGATGTCTTTCGCTTCGACGATGGTGTAGCCGGCGGTCGGATTGCTGCCGCCATTGTTCTCGACCTTGCCGCCGGGTAGCACCATCTTCGACATGCCGACCGGATTGCCGCCGTCGACCACGGCCGAGCCGAGCTTGCCGTACCAGCCGTTCCAGGCGTCCATTGCGGCTTTCCGTTCGGCCTCCTCGGTCGGCATCTTACCGGAGCCGTGATAGATGTAGAGATATTTCGCCATGTTCTCCTCCTTGATCAGCGGCATCGAACCGACATGCGGCCATGCCGCCTGCCGATCATCGGACCAAACCGGCAAACAAGCAACGAGAATGCGAAACAGCTAATATAAGGCCTGTCGGGCTCCAGCCACCAGGTCACCGCGCCATGGCGTGATATTCGTCGTTTGGCCGCATATCGATCGCCGCCGCCACCCGGTTCGACATGTTGAAGAAGGCAGCGGTCGAGGCGATGTCCCAGATGTCGCGATCGGTGAAGCCGGCCTTGCGCAGTGCTGCCCGATCGGCCTCGACAATCTTCGCCGGCTCCTCGGTCAACTTGACGGCGAATTCGAGCATTGCGGTCTGCTTGGGCGAAAGATCGGCGGCGCGGAAATTCATCACCATCATCTCGCCGAGCGCCGGGTCGCCGGACAGCTGGCGTACCGCCGCGCCATGCGCGGTCAGGCAATAGTAACAATGATTTATCGAAGAGACGGCGACCGCGATCATCTCCCGCTCCAGCTTCGACAGGCCGGAGTCTGCGAGCATCAGGTCGTTGTACATGTCGGTGAAAGCACGCAGCTTCTTGTCGTCGAAGGCGTAGGCGCGCAGCACATTGGGACGAGGCCGAGCTTCTCCTCGCATTTGGCGAAATAGGTTTTTGTCGCCTCGCTCAATTCTCCCAGGCCAAGGTCAAGCGCGGTGATTTTGCCGGTCATGGGTCATTTCTCCTCCGTTGGACGGCGTCTTGTTGCCGAATTCCGATATTTCTTTGCAAGCCGTCAAACCTTTGTCGCCAAACAGCGGTCATCTGCTACCATAGTCGTAAAAGCATTGACGGGAGGGAAGTGCCTCATGGCCAGCGTGAAATCCGCGAGCAAGCCGAAGAAAAAAATCACGGCAGCGGCAAAAGCGGAGGAAAGGCCAGCCGGGCTTGCCGACTATCTGCTCGCCCGCGCGCCGGCTGAAGATCTCGCCGCTTATGAAATGGCCGATCTCGAACGCGCCGCCGATCTCGCCGGCCAGGCAATAGCCATTCACAAAAAAGGCGAGTGCGTCATCGCCGTCGATGCCGATTCCGGCGTTGTCCGAGACGGCCGCCCGGTGACGGTCATCACGGTCGTCAACGACAACATGCCGTTCCTGTTCGATTCCATCCTTGGCGAAGTCACCGAGACATCAGGCGAACCGATGCTGGTCACCCATCCGGTCATCGTGGTTCGTCACGGCAAAGACGGTGTGGACGAAATCCTCGGCGACGGCAATTTCGCCAAGGATGACGGCAACCACGACCGGCTGAGCGTCATCCATGTCCACATACCGCGGCTGACCGCGGAGCAGGCGAGCGGATTGACCGAGCGGTTGCGCAAGACGCTCGGCCAGGTTCATGCCGCTGTCCACGACTGGAGACCGATGCTGGCCCGCCTCGATCAGGCGATTTCCGAATTCCGCTATTCGGCGGTGCCGCTCGACAAGAAGAGCGTTGCCGAGGCGATCGCTTTCCTAGAGTGGCTGCGCGACGACAATTTCACCTTCCTCGGCATGCGCGAGTTCAAATACACCGGCGGCGAGGAAAGCGGCACGCTGGAGCGCGCCGACAAACCCGGCCTCGGCATCCTCGCTGATCCCGATGTGCTGGTGCTCAGGCGCGGTACCGAAGCCGTGACGACAACGCCTGAGATCCGCGCCTTCCTGCATGGGCCGGAGCCGCTGATCGTCACCAAGGCCAATGCCAAGTCATCCGTGCATCGCCGCATCTATCTCGATTACATTGGCGTCAAGACCTACACAGCCAAAGGCACGCTGGCGGGCGAATTGCGCATCGTCGGCCTGTTCACCTCGACCGCCTACACGCGCTCGGTGATGAAGATCCCCTACCTGCGATCCAAAGCCGAAACCATCATCGCCAAGTCAGGCTTCGACCGCCACGACCACTCCGGCAAGGCGCTGATCAATGTGCTGGAAAGCTATCCGCGTGACGAGTTGTTCCAGGTGCCGGTGCCGATCCTGAGGAAGCACGCCGCCGCCATTCTCGGCCTGGTCGAGCGACCGCGCGTGCGGGCGCTGGTGCGCGCCGATCAGTTCGACCGCTTCGTCTCGATCCTCGTTTTTGTGCCGCGCGACCGCTACGACAGCGTGGTGCGCGAGAAGATCGGCCTCTATCTGAAAACTGTGTTCGAAGGCCGGCTGTCGGCCTATTACCCAGCCTTCCCCGAAGGCGGGTTGGCGCGCGTGCACTTCATCATCGGCCGTTCCGGCGGCAAGACGCCGAAGGTCGAGCAAGCGACGATCGAAGCCGCGATCCGCGACATCGTGCGCACCTGGGAAGATGCACTTTCAGATGCGGCGGAGGCCAATGGCGCCGACCAGACGTTGAAGGCAATTGCCGCGCGGCTGCCGGAAAGCTACCGCGATTCGTTTAGCGCCGCGGTGGCGCTGGCCGATGCCAGGCGGATTGCCAAAATCAGCGCCGGCAATCCGATCGCCATCGACTACTATCGCCATGGCGAGCAGAAGCCGCACCAGGCAGCGCTGAAGATCTATCACCACGGCAGCCCGGTGGCGCTGTCGCGGCGCGTGCCGGTGCTGGAAAACATCGGCTTCCGCGTCATCAGCGAACGCACTTTCGAGGTCGGCGACGGTCAGTCCGGCCAGATCAGTGGTGATCAGACCGGCCGGGTCTTCATCCATGACATGGAGCTGGAGAACAGCTACGGCGAGCCAATCGATCTGACCGATGGCGGGGCACTGTTCGCGGACGCGTTCTTGTCCGTCTGGCGCGGCGACGTCGACAATGACGGCTACAATGGCCTTGCCCAGACCGCGGGCCTGTGGTCGGGCGAGATCACCGTCCTGCGCGCCTATGGCCGCTACCTGCAGCAGGTTGGCATTCCGCAAAGCCAGGATTTCATCGCCGCCGCGCTCAATCGCTATCCCGATATCGCGCGCGGCCTGCATGCGCTGTTCATCGCCAGGCTTGGCCCGACAGCCGAGACCGAAGGCGTGGTGGCGGCAAAGCACCTCAAGGCCAAGATCAAGGATGCGCTGGAAGACGTTCCCAACATCGACGACGACACCATTATCCGGCGCTATCTCAATCTGATCGAAGCTTCGCTGCGCACCAATCATTTCGTCGCCGATACGAAAGAGAAAGGCCAGTCGCTGGCGATCAAGCTCGATTCGCATGCGGTGGACGGATTGCCGGCGCCGCGGCCGTGGCGGGAGATCTTCGTCTACGGTTCCGAAGTCGAGGGCCTGCATCTGCGCTTCGGCCCGGTGGCGCGCGGCGGCCTGCGTTGGTCGGACCGCGCCCAGGACTATCGCACCGAGGTGCTCGGCCTGGTCAAGGCGCAGCAGGTCAAGAACGCCGTCATCGTGCCTGTCGGCGCCAAAGGCGGCTTCTACCCGAAGAAGCTGCCGATGACCGCCGGCCGTGACGCGATCTTCGAGGCCGGCACCTCGGCCTACAAGAACTTCGTCTCCAGCCTGCTGTCGATCACCGACAATATCGGGCTCGAGGGTGTCATCCCGCCGGCCGGCGTCGTGCGCCGCGATCCGGACGATCCGTATTTCGTCGTTGCCGCCGACAAGGGCACGGCGACCTTCTCCGATACCGCCAACGCCATCAGCGAAAAGCACGGTTTCTGGCTCGACGACGCCTTCGCCAGCGGCGGCTCGGCCGGCTACGACCACAAGAAGATGGGCATCACCGCCAAGGGCGCATGGGAAGCCGTCAAGCGGCATTTCCGTGAGATCAACCGCGATATCCAGACCTCGCCTTTCACTGTCGTCGGTGTCGGTGACATGTCGGGCGACGTGTTCGGCAACGGCATGCTGTTGTCGCCGAAGACCCGGTTGATTGCTGCCTTCGACCATCGCGACATCTTCATAGATCCCGATCCGGACATGGCCGCGTCGATGTCCGAGCGCGAGCGCATGTTCGCTCTCCCCCGCTCGAGCTGGCAGGACTACGACAAGACCAAACTGTCGGAAGGCGGCATCATCGTCTCGCGCAACCAGAAGTCGATCACCTTGCCGGCGGCAGCGGCGGCGGCGATCGGCTTGGCCAAAACCATCGCCACGCCGGTCGAGATCATGACCGCCATCCTGAAGGCGCCGGTCGATCTTCTGTGGTTCGGCGGCATCGGCACATATTTGCGGGCTTCGACCGAGACCAATGCCGAGGTCGGCGACCGCGCCAATGATGCTATCCGCATCACCGCGCTGGACGTGCGCGCCAAGGTGATCGGCGAGGGCGCCAATCTCGGCGTCACGCAGCGCGCGCGCATCGAGTTCGGCATGAATGGCGGCCGCTGCAATTCCGACGCCATCGACAATTCCGGTGGCGTCAACTGCTCCGACGTCGAGGTCAACATCAAGATCGCGCTGGCGTCCGCCATGCGCAAGGGATCGTTGACGCGCCCGGCACGCAACAAGCTGTTGGCCGAGATGACCGACGAGGTCGGCTCACTCGTCCTGTCCAACAACTACCAGCAGACGCTGGCGCTTTCGATCGCCCGCAAGCGCGGCCTCGCCGACATCGCGCATCAGAGCCGTTTCATGACGGCGCTGGAGGCGCGCGGCCTGCTCGACCGCGCCGTCGAGACGCTGCCGTCGCCGGCGGCGCTTGCCGATCGCGAAGCGCGCGGCGAACCGCTGACCAGGGCCGAGCTCGGCGTGCTGCTCGCCTATGCCAAGATCGTGCTGTTTTCCGACATCGTCGCCAGCGACGTGCCGGACGACGCGCATTTCGACCGCGACCTGATGGGCTATTTCCCGGATCGCATGGCGAAGAAATATGCCGCCGAAATCCACGGCCACCGGCTGCGCCGCGAGATCATTACACGGGTCGTCGTCAACGATCTGGTCAATCGCGGCGGCCCTTCCTTCGTCAACCGGCTGCAGGAAGCCACGGGGCGCACTGCCGCCGACGTGGTGCGCACCTTCGCGGTGGTGCGCGACGGCTTTGCCTTGCCGGCGCTCTATCGCGAGATCGACGCGCTCGACAACCAGATCGATGGCCAGGTGCAGCTCGATCTCTATCAGATGGTCAGCCGGCTGATCTATGTGACCAGCGGCTGGTATCTGAAGAACGATGCCAGCACGGCAGCCCTTGGCCAGCGCATCGCCGAACTGCTGGAAGCCCGCAAGGCACTGGAGCCCAAGCTCGTTTCGCTGCTGCCGGCCTTCTCGCGCGAGCGGATCGAGGAGAAGCGGCACGGGCTGTTCAAGAGCGGCGCGCCGGAAAGACTGGCCGCGCAGCTGGCGCTGAGCGAGGTGGCGGAACTCATCCCCGATATTGCGTTGACGGCGCGCACCGCCGGCGCCGACATCGTCGCGGCGGCCACGGCATTCTTCGCCGTCAGCGATGCCTTCCGCATCCCGCGTGTCGAGGACGCGGCACGCTCGATCACGCCCTCGGACTATTACGATCAGCTGGCCCTTTCGCGCGCCACCGACACGATAGGTGCCGCGCGGCGCGGCATCGCGGTGGCGGCACTCACCGGTCATGCCAAGGCAGCCGATCCGGTGGCCGCCTGGCTGGAGGCCGGCGGCGAGCGGGTGGCGCGCATCCGCGAGCGGCTGCAGGCGCTGACCGAAGGCGGCGACATCACCGTGTCGCGGCTGTCCGTCGCTTCCGGGTTGATGAGCGATTTGACGGGGATGTGAGTTGGTTTGTTTTCATCCGGCCGTCGTCACCTTCTCCCCGCATAGCGACGAGGGAAGGGATATGGCCGCAATGCTGGCACCTATCTCGCGATCCGGGAGAGCGGCGCAATGGTTGATGTTTACATGAATGCTGGAAAAATGCAGACATGGCGCCCGATACGGGCACGGCCGGGGGGATCATCATGGCGGTAGAGGCAGTGCAGCGTGCGTCTGGACGTGGTATCTGGGGATGGATGCTGTTCGACTGGGCCGCGCAGCCGTTCTTCACGGTCATCACCACCTTCATCTTCGGGCCGTACTTCGTCTCGCGCATGGCGAGCGATCCGGAAACCGGCCAGGCGGCCTGGGGTTACGGCATCGCCGCGGCGGGCCTGGTCATCGCCGTGCTGTCGCCGATCCTAGGCTCGATCGCCGATCAGACCGGCCCACGCAAGCCGTGGATTGCGTTCTTCGCCGCGGTCAAGGTCACCAGCCTTAGCCTGCTTTGGTTCGCGGCTCCCGGTTCGAACCTTTTCCTGGTCGTGTTCTTGTTCTCGCTGGCGTCGGTCGCGGCCGAGTTTTCGACCGTGTTCAACGATTCGATGATGCCGCGCCTGGTGCCGAAGAGCGAGATCGGCCGGATCTCCAACATGGCCTGGGGAATTGGTTATCTCGGCGGCATGATCGCGCTGATCTTCGTCGTCGCCTGCTTGGCCGGTTCGCCGGAGACGGGCAAGACGATCATCGGCATCGACCCGCTGTTCGGGCTCGACCCGAAGCTCGGCGAAGACGCCCGCGCCACCGGGCCGCTGTCGGCCGGCTGGTACTTCCTGTTCATCCTGCCAATGTTCTTTTTCACGCCCGACGCCCTCAAGGGGCTGCCGATCGGCCCGGCGGTGCGAGAGGGGTTGGCTGAGTTGAAAGCAACACTGAGCGAGGTGCGCAAGCGCAGCGGTATCTTCCGCTTCCTTGTCGCCCGCATGATCTATCAGGACGGCGTCAACGCTCTGCTGGCGCTGGGTGGTACGTTTGCGGCTGCAATGTTCCATTGGTCGATCACCGAGATCGGCATTTTCGGCATCATTCTCAATGTCGTCGCCATCTTCGGCTGCCTGGTTGCGGCGCGTCTCGACACGGCGCTTGGCTCAAAAACCATCGTGATGATCTCACTGGTCCTGCTCGGCATCGCCACGATCGGCATCGTCTCGACCGGACCGGGCTATACTTTGTTCGGCCTCTGGATGATGCCCGGGCCAGACAGTGGCGGACTGTTCGGTACGGCGGCGGAAAAGGCCTACATCTTCTTCGGCCTGTTGATTGGCGTGGCTTTCGGGCCGGTGCAGGCGTCGTCGCGTTCCTACATGGCGCGCAGCGTTACCGCCGCCGAATCCGGCCGCTATTTCGGAATTTATGCGTTGGCCGGGCGAGCGACCAGTTTCCTGGCGCCGTTCATGGTCGCGTCCGTCACCCTCGCCAGTGGCTCGGCGCGCCTCGGCATGGCGGTGATCGCGCTGTTCCTTGGCCTCGGCATGGCGATCCTGATCAAGACGCCTTATCCGGCGGACCGGCCGGCGGAGTGAGTTTACCCTCCCCCTTGTGGGCCACAAGGGGGAGGGTAAGGCAGTTAATGCCGGAAATGCCTGACGCCCGTAAACACCATGGCGATGCCGTGCTCGTCGGCGGCGGCGATCACGTCCTTGTCGTTCATCGAGCCGCCAGGCTGGATGACGGCAGTGGCGCCGGCGGCGATTGCGGCCAGCAGTCCGTCGGCGAAGGGGAAGAAGGCGTCGGAAGCGACGACCGAGCCCTTGGTCAGCGGTTCGGCAAGGCCCGCGGCCTCGGCGGCGTCGAGCGCCTTGCGCGCGGCTATGCGTGAGGAATCGACCCGGCTCATCTGGCCAGCGCCGATGCCGACGGTGGCACCATCCTTGACGTAGACGATGGCGTTGGACTTGACATGCTTGGCGACGCGGAAGGCGAATTTGAGGTCGGCCATTTCGGCCGGCGTCGGCGCGCGCTTGGTCACTACTTTCAGCTCCAGGTCGTCGATGACGGCGTTGTCGCGGGACTGGACGAGCAGCCCGCCGGCGACGGATTTGACCGTCGTGCCTGACGTGCGCGGGTCCGGCAGGCCGCCGGTGACCAGCAGGCGCAGATTTTTCTTTGCCGCGACGATCGCCGCTGCCTCGTCGGTCGCGCCGGGCGCGATGATCACCTCGGTGAAGGTCTTGACGATTTCTGCGGCGGCCGCGGCGTCGAGGATCCGATTCACAGCGACGATGCCGCCGAAGGCCGAGACCGGATCGCAGGCCAGCGCCTTGGCGTAGGCCGCCTTCAGCGAGATGCCTTCGGCGACGCCGCACGGGTTGGCATGCTTGATGATGGCAACCGCGGCGGAACGGTCGGGATCGAATTCGCCGGCCAGTTCGAAGGCGGCGTCGGTGTCGTTGATGTTGTTGTAGGAGAGCTGCTTGCCCTGCAACTGACGCGCCGTGGCGACGCCGGGCCGCTTGTTGCCATTGAGGTAGAAGCCGGCGCTCTGATGCGGGTTCTCGCCGTAGCGCATGACCTCTTCCAGCTTGCCGCCAAAGGCGCGCCATGTCGGGTGCTCGATCTCGAGCGCTTCGGCAAACCAGCCGGAGATCGCCGCGTCATAGGTGGCGGTGCGGGCAAAGGCCTTGGCCGCCAGCTTCTTGCGGAAATCCAGCGACAGCGAGCCGATGTTCATTTCCAGCGCGTTCAGCACCGAGGCGTAGTCGCCGGGATCGGTGACAATGGCGACATAGGCGTGGTTCTTGGCCGAGGCGCGGATCATTGCCGGTCCGCCAATGTCGATGTTCTCGACGATCGAGGCGTAATCGGCGCCGGAGCGGCGGACCTCCTCGAACGGATAGAGATTGGACACCACGAGATCGATCGGCTCGATACCGTACTTGCGCATTGCAGCCGCATGATCCGGGTCGTCGCGCACGCCAAGCAGCGCGCCATGCACGCTGGGATGCAAGGTCTTGACCCGGCCATCCATGATCTCGGGAAAACCGGTTAGCTCGGAGACGTCGCGCACGGCGAGGCCGGCCTCGGCGATCGCCTTTGCCGTGCCGCCGGTCGAGACCAGTTCGACACCGGCCGCTGCCAGCGCTTTGGCGAAATCGAGAAGGCCTGTCTTATCGAAAACGGAGAGCAGGGCGCGACGCACCGGAACGAGGTCAGGTGCTGGAATGTTCTTGGCGGCGACGGCCATGGGCTGGCGGCCTTTCACGACTTGATTTGAAGCATCCGGGGGCCGTAGCACATGACGCCCGGAAATCAAGCGCCGACGTTTTCGTATGCAATTTGCTGGCCCATATATAAGCTTGTCTTGCTGGTGGAGGAGAAGAATTGATGGCGTTTGTGCGCGTTGGCCAATTCAAGGCGTTGCCGGACACGACCGAGCAATTGCGGGCGATCTATGAAACCGAGGCGATCCCCGCCATCCGCGCCGCAAGCGGCAACATCAGCGCCGTGCTGCTGCAGCAACATCAGGCGAGCGACACATTCATGGCGATCACAGTGTGGAGCACCGTCGAGGATGCCGAGCGCTATGACCGAAGCGGCCAGGCGGCGGCGATGGTCGACAAGATCCGCTTCGCATTCGCCGGTCCGCCCTCGCTCACCACTTACGATGCTTTCGGTGTCCCGCAGCAAGCTTGAGCCGGCCGGCTGCTTTCGCACGGCAGGCTCAGTTGTTTTCCGGGTAACCGGCGATGCTGGTGCGCGTCAGCTGCCAGTGGACTTCGGCAACCTCCGAGGCCTTGAAGGCAAGCACGATCTGGCGGCTGCGGCGCGGGCCGCCAAGACCGGCGAAATAGATCGATTCCTCGACCTCCGGCACCACTTCGGCGCAAGTAAATACCCAGTTGTCGGCCTGATCGGCGGTCATCACCAGGCGATCATGCTCGTCCTGCAACAGGTTGATGTCGGGGTGGACGTGGAAGCGAACGGTGACGAAGTCGCGGCCGTTATTGCGGATCGAGGCATTGCCGGGCCGCTGGAAGCGGTCCCTGCCGACCAGCACATTGCCGTTCGAGGAGAGCTTCAGTTCGCGCTCATGCAGGAAACCGAAACGCGCGACATAACCGTCATGGCGGGCGATGAACCCCTGAACGCCCTTCTGGTCGATGCGCTTGCATTGAACATGCTGCGGGCCGCCGATCAGCGGCGAACCGAGCAGGTCGTTGACGCGCAGCGAATGGCTGAAGCGTGCCGACGAGGTATCGTTGATGGTGGCGGTCGAGTGCGCGGCGGTGGCGCGCGCCAGCGGCCGGAATTCAGCCGCGCCATAGGTGTCGATGCCGGCATTGACGACGTAGTGCTGGCGCCCGGACGACAGTTCGAAGGCGAGACAGCTGGCGTGTGCGGCGTTGGAGACATCGACCGGCGGCGGCAGGCCGGTGTCGGCGATGACCGTCACCCCGCCCATCGACAGGCGCTCATAACCGGAATGCGGCGCATGCAGCAACGGCGCGCCGGCTGTGTCGTCGTGGCGCAGGATGGTGGCGATGCGGTCGTGGATGGTGGCGCCCATGCCGTTGAAGCGGGCGAGGCTGCCGTCCTGATGGCGAAAGAAGCGCAGCGCCGGCAGCATGCGGTCGATGGCGCCGATCAGCGCCTGCGGCGGCGTTTCCGCCTGATTGGCATAGGTTTGCCGCAGCGGCAGAAGGTCGGCGAGGATTTCCAGGACGACCATTGGATTGCGCGAAATATGCCCGCCGTCGGCCAGGATCTGGCGGTCGAGTTCCGCGGCAAGATTGCGGGTCGCGCCGCGCAGCGCCGATGCCGGCGCCGGCAGGGACAAGGCCGCGAAAGCGAGCGCGATGCGGGCACGCAGCCTGTCCTTGCCGTCCGGCATCTCGCGCGCCATCGACCTGAGGTAGCGGATCTGGACGGCGAGCGATTTCAGGAAGGCGCGGTAAAAGGGGAACTCGGCCCCCTGCAGCACGACCGAGGAGTGCTGCAGCCAGGCGATGATGCGCTTGGCGGCGGTGCCGGGCTCCCAGGCGACGCCGGAAATATGGCCGCCATGAATGACGATCCAGTCGGAAACCAGGGCGCGGGCATTGGCGGCGGCAAGCTCGGTGCCGGCGGCGCGCATGTGGCGCAGCCAGCGAAACCCGTGCAGTGTTTTCTGCCAGCCATGATTGGGCACGTTGATCTGGAAAGGCGACTTGCCACCGGTTTCGACCAGATGCCCCGACAGGGGATAGCGCCCATAGTAGATCTCAAGTGCGATCTGCGGGTCGGCGAGGCGCAGGTCCGGCGGTGCGATCAGCACACGTTCCGGCGTGCGGCCGAAATAGCGCCAGCGGTAGACCGGCCCGGCACGCAGGCGCCGGCGCGTTTTGCGCCAGAACTCCTTCGCGACAAGCGTCCACAGACGCGTCGTGCTGCTGGCAGCAAGTGCCAAAACCCCTCCTGATCGTCCAATACCCCGACGTCGAGTTTACATGATTGCTGGACTCGTGCGAAGGCGAATTCCATGGCACTATGCCGGTTCACCCGGTTTTGACCCCGATCGTCGCTAAAAAAGCCGGTAACTCCGGGCAGTTAGATCCTTAGCCGGCTCGGCGGATACGAGCCGCGAAGAAGCCGTCGAGACCGGAGATCCCGGGCGAACCAAGATCGAGGTCGGCGGGCGTGGTGCGCAGCGTGCCGTGCGGCGTCAGGAATGGATCGATGCCGGCGATTTCGCCTTGCTGCACCCGATCGTTGGCTATTCCAGCCGTGCCGGCCAGAAAGGCGCGATAGAGGTCCTCGCCTTCGAGCGGGTCGATCGAACAGTTCGAAAAGACGATCCTGCCGCCGGGTTTCACCAGCGTGACGGCGCGGGCGAGCAGCCTGCGTTGCAGGTCCGCGAGTTTTTCCACATCGGCGGCCGTCTTGGTCCATGGCACGTCGGGATGCCGCCGCACCGTTCCGGTCGACGAGCAGGGCGCGTCGAGGAGAACGGCGTCGAACAATTCCTTCGGCTCGTATTTGAGCAGGTCGGCCTGGACGATCTCGGCGGACAGACCGAGACGGTCGAGGTTTTGCGTTAGCCGCACCAGCCGGTTCTTCGAGGTGTCGACGGCGGTAACCTTGGCGCCGGCAAGAATGAGCTGTGCGGTCTTGCCGCCGGGGGCCGCGCAGAGATCGGCAACATGAAGCCCGCTGACATCGCCGAACAATCGGGCCGGCAGACTGGCCGCGGCGTCCTGGACCCACCAGGCCCCGTCGGCGAAACCGGGCAGTTCGGTGACGGGCCCGGCAAGCCTTTCCACCCGGACCGTGCCGGTCGGCAGGACGATGCCGCCGAGCTTTTCGGCCCAAAGCTTGGGATCCGCCTTGACCGAAAAGTCGACCGGCGCCTCGACGCGGTGGGCTGCCAGGATCTGTCGGGTCTTGTCATTGCCGTAAGTTGCCTTCAGCCGGTCGGAAAACCATTTGGGCGCTTCGTCGGTAGCGGCGAGAGCGGCAGGAAGTTCCGTTTCCTTGGCACGCGCCAACGTGCGCAGCACGCCGTTGACCAGGCCGGAGAAGCGCACCGTGCGCGGATCGGACTTGGCATGGGTCACGGCCAGGTCGACTGCGGCGCTGTCGGGAATGTCGAGGAACAGGATCTGTGCAGCCGCGACATGCAATATGTGCGACAGCGCGGTCGCGTTGGGTGGCAGCGGCTTCTCCAGGCGCCGCGCCAGCAACCCTGATATGGTCATGCGATAGCGCAGTGCTGTAACCAGAATGGCGCGCACGAGGCCGCGATCGCGCAGGTCGAGCGCCTTGTATTGCGGATGGCCGTTCTCGTGGTCGGTCAACCCGTCCAGAGGTGTCCTTGCGTCAATGACGGCGGCAAGCAGTCGTGCGGCGGCTTTGCGGGCGGCAAGGCCGGCAACGAAGTCGCCGCCGTCTCTGTGTTCCTGGTCACCTGAAACCGTGCGTCGAGGCCCTCGGTCCGCCACGCTCACGACCACCGGCCCTTGGGCCCGGTCGGGTTGCGACCCCATGGGTTGGATTTCGGCTTGGCGGGTTCCGCCGGCTGTTCGGGCTGCGCGGCTTGTCCCCATGGGCCCGATGGCCGCTGTTCGTCTGCTCGCGGCGTCTGGGCCCGGCGCGGAACTTGAGTGCCGCCGCCTTGCATCTGCTGCGCCATCGCCTGGAGAGCAGAGATGCGGTTTTCTGTGTTCGGGTGGGTGGAAAACAGACTGTCCATATGCTCGCCGGAAAGAGGATTGATGATGAAGAGATGCGCGGTCGCCGGATTGCGCTCGGCATCGGGGTTGCGGATGCGTTCGGCGCCGCGGGCGATCTTGTCAAGGGCCGATGCCAGCCAGAGGGGGTGTCCACAGATTTCGGCACCGCGCCGGTCGGCCTCGTATTCGCGGGTCCGGCTGACCGCCATCTGCACGATCATCGCGGCAAAGGGTGCCACGATCATCGCCGCCAGCACGCCGACAAAGCCGAACGGGTTGTTGTTGTCGCGATTGCCGCCAAAAAAGAAGGCGAAATTGCCGAGCATCGAGATGGCGCCGGCGAAGGTGGCGACGATCGTCATGGTCAGCGTGTCGCGGTGCTGCACGTGGGCGAGTTCGTGCGCCATGACAGCTGCGACCTCTTCATGCGTCAAAGCCTGCAACAGACCTGTGGACGCAGCGACCGCCGCGTTCTGCGGATTGCGGCCGGTGGCGAAGGCGTTCGGCTGCGGATTGTCGATCAGGTAGGTCTTCGGCATCGGCAGGCCGGCCTGCTTGGCCAGCGACTGGACGATGGCGTAATATTCGGGGGCGGTCCTTTCGTCGACCTCGACGGCGCGGTTCATCGACAGCACCATCTTGTCGGCGTTCCAGTAGCTGAAGAGATTGGTGCCGGCGGCGATCAGCAGCGCGATCATCATGCCGCCGGTTCCGCCGATCAAAAAGCCGACGCCCATGAACAGTGCCGTCATCGCGGCAAGAAGCATGGCGGTGCGAAGTGTGTTCATCGTCTGCTCCTGTCCAGATGGGAGCGAAAAAGGGTCGATCGTTGTGGGTTCATCGCTATATGATGGGAAACGCCTGGTCCTGTTTCAATCCACTGGAAATATTGCATGAACGACGAGCCCAGCAAAACCGATGTCGACCCCGGCGATGACGTCGCGCCAAAGGCACTGACGCCGGAAGCCAGACGTGCGCTCGCGGAAGCCGAAGCAAGACGTATAGAATATCTGGAGAAGGAAGCAGCGGCGCCGAAGGAAATCGGCGGCCGCGGCGGCAAGGAGCCCGGTCGCTATGGCGATTGGGAGGTAAAGGGCCTGACCAGCGACTTCTAAGGGTATGTTGATATTCAGGTGATGCCGGTCTGCAAACGGCGGTTCCCTGCGCTTCCGGTGCTCACGTACTTTAGGTACGCTCCGCTCCGGTTCTCGGAAACCACCGCTTTCGACTCGGCCTGACCTGAATCTCAACACACCCTAAGCGGCGCTGCGCTGCGGCTCGAGCGCGATCCAGCCATCTTCGTCCACGGTGATGCCGATCATGTCGTAGCCGGCGATTGCGGCATGCTGCGTTTGCAACGGATGCTGGTGCGTGGCATTGATGACCACGACCGCGGCTCCTGCTGCCTCGGCGGCGGCGATGCCAGCCGGAGCATCCTCGAACACAAGGCAGTCGCGGGCATCGAAGCCGAGCCGCTCTGCACCAAGCCGAAAGCAATCGGGTGCCGGTTTGCCGCGAGAAACATCCTCCGCCGCGACGATGACGGCCGGGACAGGGATGCCGGCAGCCTTCATGCGCAACAGCGCCAGCTCGCGCGGCGCCGAGGTCACGATCGCCCAGCGATCGGGCGGCAGCACGTCGAGAAACGCCACGGCGCCAGCGATCTGGAGAATGCCATCCAGATCGGCCGCCTCGGCCTTCAGCAGCAGATCAGCCTCGTGCGCCGGGTCCACGCCTGGGAGTGCCAGGCCGGTGATTGTCTCGATCGCCCGCACGCCATGGATCGTCGGCAGGAAGGCGGCGACGTCCAGGCCCTGGCGGCGTGCCCAATCGCTCCAAACTCGCTCCGCAGAGGCGATGGAATTGATGAGCGTGCCATCCATATCGAAGCGGAAAGCCGCGAATTTTCTGCCTGCGAACATGGTTTTCCTTGAGTCACGGGAGTGCTTGTGGCGGTCGCCGAACCTAACGTCGCGGCATCCTTATGGGAAGGCGCAAGGGTCACCTTTTCGATGCTCCCTCCGCAATGTTGGAATAGCTAACTCCTCCAGGTCGCAAATCGGTAGCTGGGTCGCTCGGCAATCGGAAGGGCCGACGGTCGCGCAAATTCGCCGTAACCAATTGCCGTACTTTGTCCGACGGCTCGTCCTGCTGCTTCCCGGCGTGGCGGCTTTCGTCATCGGCTAGGTCTAAGTGCCCAGGGCCTTGCTACGCCGGACCCCTCCCCTAATTGCTTCCCTGGGCGCCTTACTCGCGAGTTTCCTATTTGGGGGCAGCGGCGGTTGTGCCGTTGTGACTGCATGCCGCGGAACGACGGCCAGACCGACACACCTATGGAGGTCGTCGTGCGTCAATCCCGTGGATACAGCTGGGCATTTCTCGCAGTCGCTTGCTCGATCGCGGTAGCTGGCGCAGGCGCTGCAGCCGGCGACCAGAGCGGCCGAGGGCAAGGCGCTGGCGGCCATCATGCTGACAATGGTGGAGGCAATGACGGCGGAGGACATGGCGCTGGCACCCATCGCAGCGAAGGCCGCAACGGCGGCCCGCAGAAAGGGCTTGGCGGCGACCCCAGCCCCAGCGGCAGTTCACCGCCGGACGACGGCGAGACCGGTACCACTACAACGACCGTAGGAGCGCCAACTACGGCCAGTATCGTCCCGTCCGCAGACCGCGGACAGCCGCTCGGCCTCCCGCCCACCCTGCAGCCTTCCAGCGACAGCAACAATTCATCAACGGTCAGCCCAATCGTAGCGCGGCCGGGCGTCCCGAATAAAGTCGTTCGCGCCTGCCATGATGCAATCGAGTCGGCCGCCGCTCCGTTCGGTGCGACCAGCGTGCGCGTCAGCAGCGCAGGTTTCATACATCGCCTGAGCCCAAATACGATCTCGGCTCCCATTGAGGTCAGCATCGACTATGTACGGCAAAGCAACGTAGAGACGCGGCGGGCGCCGATCAAATGCGAATTGAATGCGACAGGCAGCGTGATCGGACTGACATAGCGCATCGCACAGAACTCCTCGCCGACGGGAGCAGGACGAATTCGAAAGAGATGATTCATCCTGGCCTACGGCGTAGCTATGACCTTCGGGGCCTCAAAGAGGGATCGCGCAGTCGTTTTGGAAATCACTCCAACGTCGCTTGTCTCGGCCTGAGCGAATAGGGAAGTGTGATGGAACGCACGCTGGTCATCCGCGATGGATTGCGAACCTTGCTGCGTGCAGTCTTCTGGCTGACAGCCTTCACTTGGCCGGTCGCGGCTGCTGCGCGGGCAGAACGCGTCCTCAGCGGCGGCTCGATCTGCGCGCTGGGACGCTCAGTCCTGAGCCTGTCATTGTCGGCGCGTGCGGCGGCCAAGTCGCGGGCAAGAGTAGCAGCGGCTTCACGTTGCTTGTCCAGAGCCGTCTTCAAGTCGGCGACCCCTGCCACGAGTGCTCGGGCGGCGTCGCGCTCGCGGCGAACTCTGTCGAGATCCTCATGGATCGAAACTGCTGCAGCGCGTTCTCGGTCCAGAGCCCGTGCCGTCTCGGCTGCAGTCTGTTCAGCACGCTCTCTCGCTGTGACTGCACCGGTCCGTCCCTGCTCAGCCGCGTCCGCGCGCTTCACGAGCGCGGCATTGGACAGTTTGACTTTGGCGAGATCGCCACGAAGATCCGCAGACTTCCGGCGCTCCTCATCGAGCATTCCGCTCGCTTGCGCCAGCGAAACCTTGGCCTTGGCACGATCCTTGGCGGTCTCGATCTCGAGCTGTTCAATTTGCGCCCGCGCTCGCGATAAATCGCGCGCCAGCCGCTCCGATCGCTGACGCTCCAGATGAGCAGCGGGCATCTCCACAAAAACATAGTTGGCGGTCTCGCGCAGCAGCGTACGGGCATCTCCCGCAATGCGTCGAAATGCGTCAAGGGTTCGAGCTGCCGCGAGTTCGTTGCGCAATCGCTCCTCGCGTGCGTTGTCGGCGGCTGCCATGGTTGCCCTCAGCGCGTCGATCTGCTTGCTCGACTCGAGGAGCGCTTTCTGCAGAGCGGCGCTCCTGGCGCGCTCGCCTTCCGCCACCCGCCGCTCCTGGTCGGCCAATTCCTTCGCAGCGGCTGCCTGAGCACGAGCTGCCCCGACTTGCGCCCGAGCAGCCTTAAGGTCCGGATTAAGCAATTCGACACTCGTGCGCCCGTCTCCCTGCGCTGGTCCATGCATGCCTAGAGCAGCACTCGCCGGAAGCTCGAAGGATCGCGAAGGTTCCGGATTGGCGTGGCCTTGCGCCGGCGAAATGGCGGGGGCTCTTTCGATCCAGTTTTGTCTCGTCATCGCATAGCCAAGCGGCACGGCCAGACAGATTGCGGCGCCCAAACGGAGTACAAGACCGATCGGCCTGAGAACGCGAGAGGGTGAAGCCGTCGCGATGGCCGGGTCGGGATCCAGGCTGGATCGTCCCGTTTGAGCTGTGGTCTTCAAACCGCGATGCGCCGGATTGACCGACTGAGCAGCCTTGCGACGCAATTGGTCCCATACTGACCCTGACCCACTGATTCGCTTCCCGCGTTCCGCGAAGGCTAATTGTGTCGGCGCACGGCTCAGAATCCACAACACCGGTTCGCTTAGAGCGGCAAAATTGACCGCCGCCTGCCTATAAACATAATCAGCGATTTCTCTGATGGATGTCGCAAGTCGGCCGGATTGCGGGGTTGTGGAAGCAAAAGCACTGGTCCGGGCCACTGACGAGCGCGCCCAAGCTTCGGAACTTGCGTCGAAATGTTCGACCCGCACCCCGAACTGCTGGTAATTGGCATTCGAAGGCCGAACATTCGGGTGTGCCGTGTCTGAGAGATCTGAAAGCTGAGAAGAAGGTACACGCTCGGTCGCAGGGTCGACCGGGCATTGCCAGTCCCAAGGAGCCTGCCCGGGAGGATAGGATATGCCTTCGCTCAGGTCGGCATCTGGTTTTAGGCGACGTCGCCTTTGCACTCCGATGACGATGCGCCGGAGCACAAGATAGATGCCCACTGACGCAAGTAATGCTATCGCGCCCAGTACGGCAATCTCTGCGTCGTCTGCGTAAATCTCAGCAAGATAATTTGGCATTGGCGTGCCCGTGCGGTCTTGCGTGTATTCTTAAGCCCGTGAAGCTGTGTTTTGGCCCTCACCTTGGCGCTGGCCAAGCCTTGGATCGCTCGCGAACTTGTCACTTGCCTCGAGGTCCCTCCAGCATTTCAACGTCCCGAGAAATCTTGCGTACCGTTCCATCATTTCCGGCTGTGGACGGTCCATCCTGAGCTTTAAGCTAGGTCACAGAACTCCACGGTCAACCGTCACCATATTCATAACAGCGGCCCGACCCAGATTCATAACAGCGGCACCCAGCCGCGCCATCACCGGCACTTTGTTCTTCGTGCCGTCGGCGACATTCCTCGAAATATTGCGACGCGGTCACCTCGACCGCTGGCGCGGTCCCGTCGGGCGGACCTCATTCCGACGTTGGTCAGTAGGTCTAAGTCTTGGTCAGTAAGTTCGCCACCGATAGCCTACGAGGGAAATGGCTGGGCGAACCATTCGCAAGCTGGCTGTTTTGTTGGAAAGGCGACGTCCCAATGGGAACCACAGCGCGTTCTGTCGCGTTCCAACAAACTGCTTTCCGCGATAATCGAAGGGGGACTGCGATGCTGATCCGGCTCGGCTACGAAATCGCCATCGAATGTACTGCGCCCACCCCGGTGATTTCGCTGCTCGAGATCCACAAGGACAGGCAGGCCGACATCAAGCGGCAGACGCGGCTGCTGACATCGCCTGCCGTGTCGACCAGGCTCTACCACGATCCGTACGGCAATGGCTGCCGCCGCTTCACCGCGCCCGCTGGCGGCTTTCGCATCCTCTACGACGCGGTCATCGAGGACAGCGGCGAGACGGACGAGGTCAACACAGTGGCCAGGGAAGTGCCGGTGGCGGACCTGCCGGACGAGGTGCTCGGCTATCTCCTGGGCAGCCGCTATTGCGAGACGGATCATCTAAGTGATCTGGCTTGGCAGCTCTTCGGCGAAATCCCGCCTGGTTGGGCGCGCGTGCAAGCCATCGTCGATTATGTCCACAACCGGTTGTCGTTCGGCTACGGCTATGCGCGCTCGACCCGCACCGCGGCCCAGGCGCATGAGGAGCGCGTCGGCGTCTGCCGCGACTACGCTCATCTGGCGATCACGCTGTGCCGCTGCATGAACATTCCGGCGCGCTATGTGAACGGCTATCTCGGCGACATCGGCGTGCCGATCGATCCGGCGCCGATGGATTTCTCGGCATGGCTGGAAGTGTTCCTCGACGGCAAGTGGTACACATTCGATCCCCGCCACAACATGCCGAGGATCGGCCGCGTCGTCATCGCGCGCGGCCGCGACGCCACCGACGTGCCGCTGCTGCACAGCTTCGGCCCGCACCGGCTCAGCCTGTTCAAGGTGTGGACCTACGAACAGGAAGGCAATCTGTTCAACCCGCCCTATCGCGGCATCGACAGGACCGTCAGCGCGCAGATGCTGGCTTAGTAGCCGCGAGGGTCGGACCCGACCATTTCGCGTGCTGCGGCGGTTTCGGAACAGCTGGTCCGCTTCGGCACAGAGGCCCTGTGCCGCAACAGGACGTCGTCTGGCATTGCGCGATCCCTGTAGCTGATCATGGTAAGCGGCTCGTAAACATCGCTGCCGCCCGCGGATTTCTGTTTACCGGTCGTTCACCTTGGCGCAGCTTAACGCCAAACAAAAACAAAGAGTTGGCGGTTGGAGCCTCACCTTATGAGGCGTAGCGGCGCCATCCGGCTGCAATCCTGCGTTGCCCTGTCCACGGCGACGAGGCCGAGGCAAGCGGGGGCTGTAGGATGCGGAATTACGGGGGTCTTGTTCAAGCGGTCGGCGGGTTCGCCAGGGATCGCGGTGGAAATTTCGCAGTCCTGTTCGGCCTTAGCGCCTCGGTCTTGGCGCTGGCTGCGGGCTTTTCGGTCAACATCTCGCAGCTCTACAATGCCAAATCGAGCCTCCAAGGCGTGATCGACGCCGCGGTGACATCGACGGCACGCGACCTGACCACTGGGGTCATCAAGGAAGCCGATGCCAACAATTCGGTGAAGGCTTTTCTCGACGCCAACGATACCGCCGGAATTCTACAAGCTGGCCAGGTCGTCCTTGACCGGCTGATCGTCGACAAGACCGCCAAGACGGTCCAAGTGGATGCCCATGTCGATGTTGCCTTGTTCTTCCCGATTTTCGGCATGAGCGATGCGAGACGCGTCGCCGCTTCCACGACGGCGCTCTATTCGGACAAGACCATCGAAGTGGCGATGATGCTCGACATAACAGGATCGATGGCGAAGCGGGGCAACGTCGACAAGATCGGCGATCTGAAAGCAGCTGCGAAAAACGCCGTCCAGACCATGCTCCGGAACCAGGATCCGAAGAACCCCCGCGTTCGCGTCGCGATTGTGCCATACGCATCTGGCGTGAATGCCGGCAAGCTGGCTGAAAACGTCTATGCCGAGAAGCAAGGGAGTTCCGAGCTACCACCGGTCGCCGGCGGTTCGCTTCTCGTCGCCAAGACGGGCAAAAACTTGCTGCCGTCCTTCAGCGACTACATCTCCATTGTTGGCGCGGCGATGCCGCACCCGGATAATTGCGCCACGGAGCGCAAGGACAAAAATGGCGATGCGGATTTGAGCGCCGACGGCCCGGACACGGTTCGGGCGGACGGGAACGGCAAGAAATATTACGCCCTGGTCAACCGGGATGATCATCTCGGTGGCGGGGGAATGAACAGGTGCCCTGATGCGAAAGTGATCCCGCTGACCGCCGAGTCCAGCGCATTGCTGGATTCGATCGACGACTTCCGGGCCGATGGTTACACGGCGGGCGCGATCGCCATCCAGTGGACCTATTATATGCTATCGCCGCAATGGCGCACTGCGATCAACAATGCCGGTCTCGGCAAAGGCGCCTCGGATGCCGATCCGAAGAAGATCGCCAAGGTCGCGATCCTGATTACCGATGGCCAGTTCAACACCGCCTTCGCTGGCGTCGGGGGCAGCTACAATAGTCAGGGCAACCTTGCGCGCGGCAACGCCGAAACGTTGTGCGGTAACATGAAAAATGACGGCATCGAGATTTTCACCATCGGCTTCGATCTGAACGACAAGGACATGTCGGCAACCGAGCGGGATCAGGCGAAGGCGGTGCTGAAGGGCTGTTCATCGAAGGACACCTCAACCGCCAAGAGACATTTCTTCGACGTGTCCACCGGAGTGGAATTGGACGCCGCCTTTCAGGAAATCATCCGCAACACCGAAAAGGTCGCGTTGACTCAGTAGTCCGCAAACGGAAAAGGCCGCCTCTTCTTTCGAAGCCGGCGGCCTTCCGTGTTTCCGTCCGTGGCGCGGCCCAAGGCGGTGACCTATCAGGTCACCCGCCGCGCATTTCGCGCCTTAACGGGAAGACTGCTTCCCGAAAGTGCAATCCGCTGAGGCCACGTTCTGGAAAACGAAATCACTCGACATCGGATCACCTCCTTTCGATTTGTTGAACACACCGAGATGATGGGGTCTCATTTGGGAAATGGCAAGGCGTCGTGTTGAAAAAGGCGCCAGCGGGTTTTCCGCGGGATTGCGACCGACCGGTCTGACGGGCAAACTCAACCTGACCAAGCTAGAAGCGAGGGAGGATTGTCATGGAGGCAGCCGACAAGGCAGCTCGGATCGTTCGAACGATCATCGAGACGCTGAAGCCAGGCTTCGCGGTCAGATTGTGGACCGGCGAACGGATCGGCCCGGTCACCGGCCCCGTGCTCACCATCAACGACCAGGACATCGTCTGGCAGATGGTCCGCCACCCCACCTTCTCGACGCTGATCGAAATGTGGATATCCAAGACCGTCGACATCGAAGAGGGATCGCTGTTCGATTTCTACGCCTTGCCCTCGCAAGGCAAACTCAGGACGAAGTTGAAGACATTGCCGAAGCTGGCGATCCTGCGGGACCTGCCGGCAGTGCTGTTTTCAAGGAAACAGATGACGGCGCGGACCGATCTTTCAGGACGCAATCCCTTCGTCAGCGGTTCAAGCCAGGAAGCGATCCAGCATCACTATGACATTTCGAACGCTTTCTATCGGCTCTTCCTCGACGAGCGCATGGTCTACAGCTGCGGCTACTTCAAGGATTTCGCCAACAGCATCGATCAAGCGCAGATCGACAAGCTCGACCACATCTGTCGCAAGCTCCGGCTGAAGCCTGGAGAAAGACTGCTCGACATCGGCTGTGGCTGGGGAGCGATGCTCATCCATGCCGCGAAGAACTATGGCGTCATCGGCCATGGTGTCTCGCTGTCGGAGGCGCAGACCAGTCTTGCCCGTGAGCGCATCCGCGCCGAGGGGCTGGAGGACCGCATCACCATCGAGATAAAATCCTATACGGAACTCTCCGGCTCGTTCGACAAGATATCGTCAATCGGCATGTTCGAGCATCTCGGCCTTGCCAACCATGCCGCTTATTTCTCGACCGTTCATCGCCTGCTCAATCCGGGCGGCATCTACCTGCATCACGCCATCACCAGGCGCAGCAAGGGCGATATGAAAAAGACCTTGCGCAAGGGGCCGGAATACAAGGCGCTGATCAAATACATCTTCCCCGGCGGGGAACTCGACACCATCGGCATGACGCTCGGCAATCTCGAAGCGCATGGTTTTCTTATCTACGATGTCGAGAACCTGCGCGAGCACTATGCCCGCACCTGCAGGTTGTGGGCCGAGCGATTGCGTGCACGTTTCGCGGAGGCAATCGCCGAGGTGGGCGAGCCGAAGGCACGCCTGTGGCTGCTCTACCTGACCGGCTGTTCGATCACCTTCGAGCGCGCCTCGGCGCAGATTTTCCAGACCGTCGCCACCAAGCGCGCGCGTGGCCCAAGCGGGCTGCCGCCGACGCGGGCGGATCTGTACCGGTAGCTTACAGGACACGCATCGTGTCGCCGACCTTGATGCCGGTCGGCCGATCGACGTGCAATAAATGCCGAGATTATGCGCGTTGTGGCGAACCAGAATGCCAGTGCAGTCCTGGTTTTTGTCAGGCCTTCTTGTTCTGCCGGTTGGCGATCAGATCGTCGACGACGGCAGGGTCGGCCAGCGTCGAGGTGTCGCCGAGTGCCGAAAAATCATCCTCGGCGATCTTGCGCAGGATGCGACGCATGATCTTGCCCGAGCGCGTCTTGGGCAGGCCGGGCGCAAACTGGATCTTGTCGGGCGAAGCGATGGCACCGATCTCCTTGCGGACATGGGCGATGAGCTCCTTGCGCAATTCCTCGCTCGGTTGCTCGCCGGCCATCAGCGTGACATAGCAATAAATGCCCTGCCCCTTGATGTCGTGCGGATAGCCTACGACGGCGGCTTCCGAAACCTTGTCGTGACTGACAAGCGCGGATTCGACTTCTGCCGTGCCCATGCGATGGCCGGAGACGTTGATGACGTCGTCGACGCGGCCGGTGATCCAGTAGTAGCCGTCGGCGTCGCGGCGGCAGCCGTCGCCGGTGAAGTACTTGCCTTTGTAGGTCGAGAAATAAGTCTGGATGAAGCGGTCGTGATCGCCGTAGACGGTGCGCATCTGGCCGGGCCAGGAATCGGTGATGCACAGATTGCCGTCTGCGGCACCCTCCAGCACCTTGCCTTCGCCGTCGAGCAGTTGCGGCTTGACGCCGAAGAACGGCCGCGTCGCCGAACCTGCCTTGAGATCGGTGGCGCCAGGCAGCGGCGTGATCAGGATGCCGCCGGTCTCGGTCTGCCACCAGGTGTCGACGATCGGCACCTTGCCGTTGCCGACGACGTTGAAATACCACTCCCAGGCTTCCGGGTTGATCGGCTCGCCGACCGAACCCAGCACACGCAGCGATTTGCGCGACGTCTTGGTGACATGCGCATCGCCGGCGCCCATCAGCGCGCGCAGCGCCGTCGGCGCGGTGTAGAAGATGTTGACCTTGTGCTTGTCGATGACGTCCCAGAAGCGCGACTGCGACGGATAGTTCGGCACGCCTTCGAACATCAGCGTGGTGGCGCCGTTGGCGAGCGGGCCGTAGACGATGTAGCTGTGTCCGGTCACCCAGCCGACGTCGGCGGTGCACCAGTAGATATCGCCGTCATGGTAGTCGAAGACATATTGGTGCGTCATCGAGACGTAGACGAGGTAGCCGGCGGTGGTATGCAGCACGCCCTTCGGCTTGCCGGTCGAGCCCGAGGTATAGAGGATGAACAGCGGATCCTCGGCCTTCATCTTCTCGGGCTTGCACTCGGCCTTAACCGTCGCGACCTCGTCATGGTACCAGACGTCGCGTCCGGCCACCCAGCCGGTCTTGCCGCCGGTGCGGCGCACGACCACCACCTTTTCGACTGTCGTTCCGGCTTTCGCGGCGATGTCGATCGCCTTGTCGGTGTTGTCCTTCAACGGGATCGGCTTGCCGCCACGCAGGCCCTCATCGGCGGTGATGACGAAGGTCGACTTGCAATCGTCGATGCGACCGGCCAGCGCATCCGGCGAAAAGCCGCCGAACACGATCGAGTGGATGGCGCCTAGCCGAGTGCAGGCCAGCATCGCATAGGCGGCTTCCGGGATCATCGGCATGTAGATGGTGACGCGGTCGCCCTTCTTGACGCCGTGCTTCCTCATCACATTGGCAAGCCGGCAGACATGCTCGTAGAGCTCGTTGTAGGTGATCTTCTTGTCGTCGTAGGGATTGTCGCCTTCCCAGATGATGGCGGTCTGGTTGCCCCGCTTCTTCAGGTGCCGGTCGATGCAGTTGACCGAGACGTTGGTCAGCCCGTCCTCGAACCATTTTATCGAGACCTTGCCATCAAAGGAGGTGTTCTTGACCTTGCTGTAAGGCTTGAACCAGTCGATGCGCTTGCCGTGCTTGCCCCAGAACTTGTCCGGGTTCTTGACGCTGTCGGCATACCATTTCAGGTAGGTGTCATTGTCGATCAGCGCGTTTTTCTTCCACGCCGGCTGGACGCGATGGACATGAACCTCGGACATTCCGGACTTCCCTCCCAAACCGATCCGCCGGCTTGAAACGCCGGCGGGATCGCGGCAAAGCTGCCGCGAATTCGGCGGCATTATTACCAGTTCGTCCGTCATCGCAATATTAGACGTTGGATTCGCGCGGCGGGATGCCGCAGGGACCCTATCCAAGGCTGTCAGCACTCAGATCAGCTCGCTGCTAACTGCATGTTTTCGCGCGGAAAACCCGTTCTCGATCAGGAAAAATCAATAGACAGTTAAGCAACGGCGCGCACACTCTGACCTTGGGAGGAAAGGAGACTCAACCAGAGACCACCCAAGAGGACTGCCATGCGCGACCATTCCGAAATGGACCTGATGTTCAAAGGCTATGGCCTGACCACGGCCAAGATTCTCTATCATTTCCCCGACCATCCGCATCTATTGCAGAGCTTCATCTGGCAGGACTACGACCTGGCGCCGACGTTTCCGGTGCTGATCAAGTTCATCGAATTCTGGAAGGCCAAGCTCGACGGGCCGCTGCATTCGATCAGCTACACACACCAGAAGCTGATCGCGCCTAATGAATGGCGCAAGGTGGATGGCGAGTTCGTCTTGCACTAAACGGTGGCGGGGCCGCCGTTCAGGGGTTACCAACTCAAACCGCCGGCGGGTTCAGCCGGGCGAAGCCTTCCTGGCGGCGATAGGGGAAGTACGGGTAAGGCGCGGTGACTTCGCTTGCGGCGTCGAGCTTTTTCATCTGCTCCGGCGTCAAATTCCAGCCAATGGCGCCGAGATTCTGGCGCAACTGTTCCTCGTTGCGGGCGCCGATGATCACAGACGATACGGTCGGGCGCTGCAGCAGCCAGTTGATGGCGATCTGAGGCACGGTCTTGCCGGTTTCCTCCGCCACTGCGTCAAGGGCATCCATGATCCGGTAGAGATGCTCGTCCTCGACCGGTGGCCCGAAGCTTGCCGTGTCGTGCAGCCGGCTCTTTTCCGGCAAAGCCTGACCACGGCGGATCTTGCCGGTCAGGCGGCCCCAGCCGAGCGGGCTCCACACCAACGCGCCGACGCCCTGGTCGAGGCCGAGCGGCATCAGCTCCCATTCATAGTCGCGGCCGACCAGTGAATAGTAGACCTGATGTGCGACATAGCGCGGGTAGCCGTGCTTGTCGGCTTCCCCCAGCGACTTCATCACTTGCCAGCCGGAAAAGTTGGAGACGCCGACATAACGCAGCTTGCCGGCGCGTACGAGTTCGTCCAGCGTCGACAGCACCTCTTCGACCGGCGTGCCGGCATCGAAGGCGTGTAGCTGCAAAAGGTCGATATAGTCGTTGCCGAGACGTTTCAACGCGGCGTCCACCGACTTGATCAGCCGCGAACGCGACGAGCCGTAGTCGGCCGGCCCGTCGCCCATCGGCAGCGAGGTCTTGGTCGAGATTAGCACGGCATCGCGCCGGCCTTTTATGGCTTCGCCAAGCACCCCTTCCGACGCGCCGTTCGAATAGACGTCGGCGGTGTCGAACAGGTTGACGCCGGCTTCAAGGCAGATGTCGATCAGCCGCCGCGCTTCCCTGGCGTCGCTGTTGCCCCAGGCGCTAAACAATGGGCCGGAACCGCCAAAGGTTCCCGCGCCAAACGAGAGTGCCGGCACTTTCAGGCCCGATGCGCCGAGACGTCGATAGTCCATTTTCTTGCTCCAGGTGATGTGGACGAGGGATGTCGAAAGCGATCCGGTTCAGATATTCACGACTGGACGGAGGCAGGGGCGCCGAGCGTGCCGGGGCGATCGAGACGCAGCGCCAGTCCCGCTACGGCGAGTGCCGCGAGCGGCAGCAGCGCGGCGACCCAGGTCAGCGAACCAAGGCCAAGGCCATGCGCAATCGCCGCGCCACCGAGCCAGGCACCTGCCGCGTTGCCGAGATTGAAGGCCGCGATATTGAACGACGAGGCGAGGCTCTGGCCCGCACCTTGCGCCTTGTCCAGCACCCACATCTGCAGCGGTGCCACGGTGGCGAAGGCGGCAACGCCAAGCAGGCCGACATAGATCACTGCCATCACCTGGCTGTGGATGGCGAAGGTCATGGTGGCGAGCACCACGGCCAGCACCACGAGACTGCCGAGCACGGCGGGCACCAGCCAGCGGTCGGCGACCTTGCCGCCCGCGAGATTGCCGGCGATGAGACCGCCACCGAAGACGAGCAGGATAGGCGATACCGCCGCTTCCTTGAAGCCGCTTATCTCGGTCAGCAACGGGGCGACGTAGGTGAAGACGGCGAAGACACCGGCATAGCCGAGTACGGTGGTGGCGAGGCCGAGCAGGACGGGCGTGCGGCGCAACACAGCGAGATCGGCGCGCAGGTCGCTCTTTTCGGGTGCAGTCCGGCTGCGTGGCACCAGTGCCAGGATAACGGCGAAAGCCGCCATGCCGACTAGGGTCACCGCCCAGAAGGTCGCGCGCCAGCCAAAGGTCTGGCCGAGCCAGGTGCCGAAGGGCACGCCGAGGATGTTGGCGATGGTCAGGCCGGTGAACATCAGCGCAATCGCCGAGGCCTTCCTGTTGGGTGCGACCAGTCCGGTGGCGACAACAGAGCCGACGCCGAAGAAGGTGCCATGGGCAAAGGCGGTGATGATGCGGGCGCCCATCAGCGTCCAGTAGTCGGGGGCCAGCGCACAGGCGAGATTGCCGAGCGTGAAGATCGCCATCAGTGCCAGAAGCACGGTCTTGCGGGGCCAGCTGCCGGTGGCGATGGTGAGCAAAGGGGCGCCGATGACGACGCCAAGCGCATAGCCGGAAATGAGCTGGCCGGCGGCCGAGATCGTGACGCCGAGATCCTTGCTGACATCGAGCAGCAGACCCATGATGACGAATTCGGTGACACCGATGCCGAAGGCACCGGCGGCGAGGGCGTAGAGAGCAAGAGGCATGGCGGTTTCCACTTCGATGGCGACGAGCGCCGTCCCGCGCCCCGGCCCGAAAGATCGTGTCGCAGCGCATTGTGAACCAGACTTGCCCTGGGCATATTCTCTGTGAAATAGATTCACAGATGGCTAGGCCCGACATCAATCGCTCCGGCGAGATCGAAGTCTTCGTGCGTGTCGTCGAGGACGGTAGTTTTTCCGCCGCGGCACGCGCATTGCGGATGACGCCGTCGGCGGTCAGCAAGCTGATCGGGCGGCTGGAGGCGCGGCTCGGCGCGCGGCTGGTCAGCCGTTCGACGCGAAGACTGCAACTGACGCCGGAAGGCACCGCGTTCTACGAAAGCGGCCTGCGCATCCTCGCCGACATGGCGGCGGCCGAGCAGGAGGCCGCGGCGGGTGCGGCACCGCGCGGACGGCTGCGCGTCAACAGCTACGTTCCCTTCGGAGTGCACAGGCTGATCCCGCTGCTGCCGCGCTTCCTCGAGCGCTATCCCGAGATTTCGGTCGATCTGGTGCTGAGCGACAGCGTCATCGACCTGATGGCGGAACGTGCTGACGTCGCCATTCGTGCCGGGCCGCTCAGCGAATCACGGCTGATGGCGCGAAAGCTTGGGCAAAGCCCGGTGGTCGTCGTCGCGGCGCCTTCATACGTCGAAACGCACGAAACGCCGCTGAAACCGACCGATCTCGACAGGCACAACCGCATGGGCTTCGGTTTCGTGCGGCACCTCGACGGCTGGCCATTTCTCGATGCGGCCGGCAACTCCATCATGGTTCCAATCATCGGCAATACGCTGGTGAGCGATGGCGAGGCAATGCGGCTGATGGCGCTGGCGGGCGCGGGCATCGCCCGGCTGGCCCGCTGGCATGTGGCGGCCGATATCGCTGCCGGCCGGCTGGTGCCGCTGCTCGAGGATTTCAATCCAGGCGACGAGGAGGCCACCCACGCCGTCTATGTCGGCCAAGGCCGGCATCTGCCGGCGCGGGTGCGCGCCTTTCTCGATTTTCTCGTGGAGAGCGTTCGGCTGAGCTGACTGGCGCTCGGGAGCCCACAGGCTCCCGAGATGTCGGCATTGGCCGCGTTATGCTTTCGGCGTGAACGGCGCTGGGCGCCGGCCGGCAGCCTGACGCTCCAGCATCCAGCCGGGATATTCGGCCGGCAAGGCGCTGACATCATCGAGGCGGACAAGATCGTCGGCGTCGAGCCTCAGCTGCGTCGCCGCAAGATTCTGCTCCAGCTGCTCCATGCGGCTCGCGCCGATGATGACGCTCATCACGAAGGGTTTGGCCAGAACATAGCCCAGCGCGACTGTCGCGACACTCACGTCATGCTTTTTGGCGATCTCGCGCATGACGGCCACAGCCGCCCAGGCGCGGTCCTCGTTGACCGGTGGGAAGTTGAAGGAAGCGCGGCGCCCTTCGCCATTGCCCGGTGCGCCGGGCCCGTATTTACCCGACAGCAGTCCGCCGGCCATCGGCGACCACACCATCAGGCCGAGCTTCTCCTCATTGAGCAGCGGCACGATCTCGCGTTCAAGGTCGCGACCGGCTATCGAGTAATACGACTGGACGGTCTCGAAGCGAGCAAAACCCTTGCGGTCGGCGATGCCGAGCGCCTTGGCGATGCGCCAGGCCTGCCAGTTAGAGACACCGGCATAGCGAACCTTGCCGCTTGCAACGAGATCGTCCAGCGCCCGCAGCGTCTCGTCGATCGGCGTCACGGTGTCGGTGCCGTGCAGCTGATAGAGATCGATATGGTCGAGCTGCAGCCGCTCGAGACTGGCGTCGACCGAATCCATGATGTGGCCGCGCGACGAGCCGCGCTGGTTGGGGCCTTCGCCCATGGCGCCGTGCACCTTGGTGGCGATGACTACATTCTGTCTGTCGACACCAAGGTCCCTGAGCGACTGCCCGAGCAGCCGTTCGGACGCGCCGAAGGAGTAGACGTCGGCGGTGTCGAAGAAATTGACGCCGGCGGCGAGCGACCGGGCAACGATCTCGTTGACGCCCTTCTGATCGAGGCTGGCGATCAGGCCCCATTGGGCATTTTCGCCGGCAGCACCGAAGGTCATGGTGCCGAGGCAGAGTTCGGAGACGAACATCCCCGTATTTCCAAGCTGGTTATAACGCATGGTGGAGGCTCCAGAGAGTTTGTGATGACACAAAACAAATAGGAACGGTACGTTTCGTTTCTAGTGTTGGCCCAAAGAATTTCTCATCTGGCCAATGCCTGGACGTGCCCGACGGTCAGCTGGCCAGTAGCGCCACGATCGCGAAGGCTGTCATGCCGAAGGCGACGGCGGCAAGCGGCAGCAGAATTTCGAGCAGCGCTCTCTTGGAGGCAACGCGGTTGCCCTGGCCGAGATCGAATTCGCCGGCGATCCAATCCTCGAAGCTGCCGATGCTCGCGGGTGTCCACGGGCGGTGCCGATACCAGACATGCCCGGCGACGGCCGGCAACGCCACCGCCATAACAAGGAAGCCGGTCATGACGACGAGAAGATAATCGGCGTAGCTGCTGCCGCCGAAGCCTGCCCAGGCGGACAGTGCGTACCATCCGGCAAGTCCAGCCATCGCACCATAGATATCTGGATGCAGCCGGTCGGAGACATGCCGGTTGTGAGGCCGGTCACGGGGTTGTTTGTGGGAAAGGTGTTCGTTGTTCATGATGCCCTCCTTCGACATTGCAAAGGAACGGCCATGACGGTCGCTCAGGGTCTCCGACGGAGGTAGGGAGGGGGCGCGGCATCGCAATGCGATGCTGTGACGCGGCTGCCGCATCCAACCTCCGGGGTTTGTGGCAATGTGGGACGGGTCAGATCACCCAGGGATTGAAGACCGTCACGCCGGTATTATCAAAGTCGGCAACATTGCGGGTCACGAGAATGAGGTCATGGACAAGCGCGGTTGCCGCGATGAGCGTGTCGGCGCTGCCCCTTGTACGACCAGCAGTGATGCGCCCCCAGGCCAACGCGACATCTTCCGAAACGGCAAGAATGCGGTCGGCGTTATCCCGCCGCAGCTCCCGTAGCCACAAATCGAGGCGCGTTGCCTTTTCGGAGTCGACCTTGCGTAGCTTGACGATCTCACGCTCGATCTCGCCAAGGGTAATGACGCTGAGGCTCACCGATGTCGGATCCACCGAAGTAAGCCATTCAGTCGGCTTGGGTAGCCGCCTCTGCACGTCCGAAACGATGTTCGTGTCGAGCAGGTACATCAGAGGTCGACATCCCGAATCATCGTATCCGAGCGACGGTTGACCTCCTCGGCGAAATCATCGTCCCAGACCGGGCCCGTCAAAAGATACTCGGCAAGGCTTTTCTTTTTTCCGGCCAAGCGGTCGTAGTCTTCCGCAGAGAGCACCACTGCCGCGCGCTCGCCGCGCAGGGTCACCGTCTGCGGTCCCTCGCTGCGCGCGCGTTGAACCACCTTGGAAAAATTGTTCTTTGCGTCCTGAAGATGCCAGTTCATGAGAATGCTTCCTAGCTAGCTTGGCTAGATATAGCATTGTTGCGGTGAGGCAGCAAAAAATGCCGCACTCGAACTGCAACTATCAATGGCTATCGAATGCCGAAGATCGCGGAACCGACCCGGACGCTGGTGGCGCCGAAGGCGATCGCAGTCTCGTAGTCGCCGGACATGCCCATCGACAGCTTGGCGACGCCGGCCTCTCGGCCAAGCTTCTCCAGCAGGGCAAAGTGCGGACCCGGATTTTCGTCAGCTGGCGGGATGCACATCAGGCCCTCGATGGCGAGGCCGTGCACATCGCGGCAGCGGGCGACGAAGGCGACGGCCTGGCGCGGTTCGATGCCGGTCTTCTGCGGCTCGGAGCCGGTGTTGACCTGGACATAAAGCCTTGGCGCATGGCCTTGCCTGGCGATCTCCTTGGCAAGTTCGGCGGCGATCTTCTCGCGATCGACCGTCTCGATGACATCGAACAGCATCACCGCCTCCTTCGCCTTGTTCGACTGCAGCGGCCCGATCAGATGCAGTTCGATATCCGCAAATGCCTCCTTCAGCGCCGGCCATTTGCCTTGCGCTTCCTGCACCCGGTTTTCGCCGAAGACGCGCTGGCCGGCCTCGATGACCGGGCGTATGTCGGCGGCGTCAAAGGTCTTGGAAACCGCGACCAGCGTCACCGCTCCAGCCTGGCGGCCAGCCTCGTGTTCCGCCGCAGCAATCCTGGCCTTGACCGTGAAAAACTGCTGAACGGCGTCGCCCATATGCAAATCCTGCTGTTTTGGCCCGCGTTTTCGTCAGACGCGATACCCATATGGTTGACGGGTTTGCCAAACCATGGTGAACACCCGGACCACAATCCCTGAACTGCCGAGCCGTTGCCCGCAGTTCGCGCATGCTTTTAAGTGAAAAACGCCCCATGGCAACCGAACGATACAATCCGCGCGCGTCAGAGCCCAAATGGCAGAAGGCCTGGGACGCCAAGAAGCTGTTCGAAGCGCAAAATGACGATCCGCGCCCGAAATACTACGTGCTGGAGATGTTCCCCTATCCGTCGGGGCGGATCCATATCGGCCACACCCGCAACTACACGATGGGTGACGTCGTGGCACGCTACAAGCGGGCCAAGGGTTTCAACGTGCTGCACCCGATGGGCTGGGACGCGTTCGGCATGCCGGCCGAGAACGCGGCGATGCAGAACAAGGTCCATCCCAAGGAATGGACCTATCAAAACATCGCCACCATGCGCGAGCAACTCAAGGTCATGGGCCTGTCGCTGGACTGGGCGCGCGAATTCGCCACCTGCGACGTCGACTACTACCATCGCCAGCAGATGCTGTTCCTCGATTTCGTCGAGAAGGGGCTGGTGACGCGCAAGTCCTCCAAGGTCAACTGGGATCCGGAGGACATGACCGTGCTCGCCAACGAGCAGGTCATCGACGGGCGCGGCTGGCGCTCGGGCGCGCTGGTGGAACAGCGCGAACTGACGCAGTGGTTCTTCAAGATCACCGACTTTGCGCAGGATCTGCTGGATTCGCTCGACGGCCTCGAGGAATGGCCGGAAAAAGTGAAGCTGATGCAGCAGAACTGGATCGGCCGCTCGGAAGGCCTCCTGATCCGTTGGCCGCTGGCAGATGCTGTCGGTGGCGAGCATGAGCTGGAAGTCTATACGACACGGCCCGACACCATCTTCGGCGCTTCCTTCATGGCTGTCGCCGCCGATCATCCGCTGGCCAAGAAGGCTGCGGAAGGCAATCCGGCGCTGGCGAGGTTCATCGAGGATATCAGCCATATGGGCACCTCGGTGGCGGCGCTTGAGACGGCTGAGAAGAAGGGCTTTGACACCGGTATCCGCGTCGTCCATCCGTTTGACGACAGCTGGACGCTGCCTGTCTATGTCGCCAATTTCGTGCTGATGGAATACGGCACCGGCGCCATCTTCGGCTGTCCGTCCGGCGACCAGCGCGACCTCGACTTCGCCACCAAATACGGCCTGCCGGTTATCCCGGTGGTGATGCCGGAAGGCGAGAATCCGGCAAGCTTCCAGATCATCGATCAAGCCTTTGTCGACGATGGCGTGATGATCAACTCGCGCTTCCTCGACGGCATGAAGCCGGATCAGGCTTTCGACGAGGTGGCGAAGCTGCTGGAACAGAAGACCATCGGCAACCGGCCGATGGCGGAGCGCAAGGTGAATTTCCGCCTGCGCGACTGGGGCATTTCGCGCCAGCGCTACTGGGGCTGCCCGATCCCGATGATCCATTGCGAGGATTGCGGCGTGGTGCCGGTGCCGAAAGCCGACCTGCCGGTCAAGTTGCCCGACGATGTCGATTTCGACCGGCCGGGCAATCCGCTCGACCGGCATCCGACATGGCGGCATGTGAAATGCCCGCAATGCGGTAGAGATGCGCGGCGCGAAACCGACACGATGGACACCTTCGTCGATTCGTCCTGGTATTTCGCGCGCTTCACAGCACCCTGGGCGCATGAACCGACTGATCCCAAGGCGGCCAATGAATGGCTGCCTGTCGACCAGTATATTGGCGGCATCGAGCACGCGATCCTGCACTTGCTCTATTCCCGCTTCTTCACCCGTGCCATGCGCGAGGCCGGTCATGTCGATCTGGCCGAGCCGTTCAAAGGGCTGTTCACGCAAGGCATGGTGGTGCACGAGACCTATCGCGTCGGCTCGGCATCGAATGGCCGCTGGCTGGCGCCCACCGAGATTCGGCTGGAAGACGTTGACGGCAAGCGCCGCGCCATCGAGATCTCTACAGGCGAGACGGCGACGATCGGCCCGCTCGAAAAGATGTCGAAGTCGAAGAAGAACACGGTCAGTCCGGAAGACATCACCGATGGCTATGGCGCCGACACGGCGCGCTGGTTCATGCTGTCGGATTCGCCGCCAGAGCGCGACGTTGAATGGACCGACGATGGCGCCGCCGGCGCGCATCGCTTCATCCAGCGCATCTGGCGCCTGGTGTCGACGGCGGCCGAAACGTTGGCCGGCATCGAGCCCGCGGCGGCTGGCAGCGACGAGGCCGCTGTGGTTTCCAAGGCCGCGCACAAGATCCTGAAGGCGGTCGGTGAGGATATCGAGAAGCTGGCTTTCAACCGCGCCATCGCCCGCATGTACGAACTGGCCAACGCGCTGACCTCGCCGCTCAACGAGGTGGCCGAAGGCAAGGCTGATGCAGCACTCAAGGGTGCCTGCCGGCAGGCCGTGGAGATTCTCGTGCATCTGATCGCACCGGTCATGCCGCATCTGGCAGAGGAGTGCTGGGAAACGCTCAGCGGCACCGATCTGGTTGCCGAACGGCCGTGGCCGGCGTTCGATCCGGCGCTGGTCGTCGACAACGAAGTCACCTATCCGGTGCAGGTCAACGGCAAGAAGCGGGGAGATTTGACAATTGCCCGCGACGCGGACCAAGGTGCGGTCGAAAAAGCGGTATTGGCTCTCGACTTCGTGCAGAAAGCGCTCGAAGGAAAGGCTCCGCGCAAGGTGATCATCGTGCCGCAGAGGATCGTCAATGTCGTTGCCTGATCGGGAAAAGACAGGGCTGAGCCATGTGCTGCGCCATATCGCGTTCGCCGGCCTGGTCGGCTCGCTCGCGCTTGTCTCGGCCTGCACCGTGCGGCCGCTCTATTCGAGCGCGTCGCTGTCGGGTTCGCAGGCGAGCGCCAATGCCGAACTGGCTTCGATCGCCATCAAGCCGGTCAACTCGCGTTACGCCCAGCAGGTGCGCAACGATCTGATTTTCGGGTTTGGACGAGGTGCCGGCGAGCCGGCCTCACCGGCCTATTCGCTCAATCTCGGCGTGACCGAAGCCGTCGAATCCGCGGCACTTGTGCAGGTTGGGACCAACGAGGACGAACCGACCGCCGGTTCAGTGACGCTGACTGGCAACTATACGCTGTCCGATGTGAAGACCGGTGTGGTGATCGCATCCGGCAAGCGTTCGATCACCTCGTCCTTCGACAGGCCGCGTCAGGAGTTCGCCGCGTACCGGGCGCAGATCGACGCCGAGAATCGCGCCGCGCGCGAACTGGCCGAAGCGCTGCAATTGTCCATCGCCCAGGATCTGGTCAGGCACGCCAAGGCCAGCTAGCACGGCTTATCGGTTTAGCGCCCCAACATGATGGGATGATCGTGAGACCACGATCAGGTTCCCGGATAGAGACGTCCTGCATCGCCGCGAAGAGACGCCATCCGCCGCCCCAGCACAGCGGGCAGGTCGCGCCAGCGGCGTGCGCTGTGAGATGACGATTCGGTTGCGTCGTTCGAAGAGGCTGTCACGACGATTTTGCTGTCCAAGGATCGTTGGCGATCCATTCGGGAAGCAACTGTTAACCACTCGCTCCCTATTGCTCGGCAGACAGTTCAGAGTGAGTCTTGAGAATGGAAGCCAGGCGTTTTTCCCGGGTCAATTTATTGAAGGCAGCGTCGCCTGATGATCCCGAGGTGAAGCGTGACAAGGGCGGGCAGCGAACGTCTTCAGCCGCGACAGGCGATCTTGATCGTCCGGCCCACAAGGGACTGGATGGCCGGCAGCCCGGCACGCACCAGGCCGGCTATTCCGCGCCGATTGTCGATCTCGGCGGCAACAGGCGGCCTTATATGGAGCCAAGGGGCGCGGAGGCGAGCAACGCGTCTTTGAAAAGCGGCGATATCGAAAGTCCTGCCTGGCAGGAATACTTCTTCCTCGCGCCCAACGTGCGTTTCACCCGCACACCAGACTATGAAGCCAAGAAGCAACGCCCGCAGCACGAGCGTGTTGCCGAGCAAGGCGATACAGACGCGCTCCCCACGCCGCAAACAGTCGCGCAAGCCGTGGTCGATCAGGCATCCTCCGTGCCCTCGCTCCTGGCGTTGCCGGCCTCGGTGAAAACCCCAGCCTCCCAGCCGCTGGCCGGCCGCGGAGCCGCCACGCAAAGGCCGTCACCGCCGGCTGCGGCTCTCGCCCTTCCGGGACGGGCCAAAGAGAAGAGTGTCGTAGCTTCGGTGACTGCAGCAACGGGACGAGCTTCCGCGCGCGCGGCTGCCGCTCCGGGCGCGCCGATCAAACCGGCCACTGCCGAAAAACTGCGCTGGCCCTATCTTTCGGATCACGCCTTCTTCGAGGCTATGGCGCCCTATCTGGTCGATATTTCGTCACAGGCCCGGCAGGCCAGCCCAACCTCGCCGGCACCGGTCGTCGCAGAGCCTGTCATCGCCCGAGAGCGGCTCGACAACCGCTCCCCGATGGTGGCCGATGCCACCTCGCTGTTTCGCGTCATCGAATGGCTTCCAGGCCAAGCCTCGAAGCCGTTGCCGGACGTTTTGCCGGCTAACTCGAACCAGGCCATCGTCCAGCCTGACGTATCTGCGGGCATCCCGCTCCGGACCGACGCTGCCGCAATCCTCGCTGCTAAAAGCGATGCCGTTCCTGCGCCGACCGCGCCAGGCGTGGACGTTACTGTCAGGGTCGCCGGCGCTCGCTCTCCGCGCTTGCCAAGGGCCGGGAATATTGTGCTGTCAACCGCAGGCGAACTTTATGAGCTTCCTTCGGAAGAGCTGTTGCAGCAGCCCCCGGAGGGGCAAGGCTTCTACATGTCGCAGGAGCGGCTCGAGCAGAACGCTGATCTGTTGGAAAGCGTGCTCGAGGATTTCGGTGTGCGCGGCGAAATCATTCACGTTCGCCCAGGCCCTGTCGTCACGCTCTATGAGTTCGAACCGGCACCGGGTGTCAAATCCTCGCGTGTCATCGGGCTTGCCGATGATATCGCCCGCTCCATGTCGGCGATTTCGGCGCGCGTCGCCGTCGTGCCTGGCCGCAACGTCATCGGCATCGAGCTTCCGAACGAGACGCGCGAAACCGTCTATTTCCGCGAGTTGATCGAATCGGAGGGCTTCCGCAGGACCAGCTGCAAGCTGGCGCTTTGCCTGGGCAAGACGATCGGCGGTGAGCCGGTCATCGCCGAACTGGCGAAGATGCCTCATTTGCTCGTGGCCGGAACCACCGGATCCGGCAAGTCGGTTGCCATCAACACCATGATCCTGTCGTTGCTCTACCGGCTGAAGCCGGAGGAATGCCGGCTGATCATGGTCGATCCCAAGATGCTCGAACTCTCCGTTTATGACGGCATCCCGCATCTTCTGACACCCGTCGTCACGGATCCCAAAAAAGCCGTCACCGCGCTGAAATGGGCGGTGCGCGAGATGGAAGACCGCTATCGCAAGATGGCTCGGCTCGGTGTGCGCAACATCGACGGCTACAATGAGCGTGCGGCCGCTGCCCGCGACAAGGGCGAGACCGTCGTCATGACGGCGCAGACCGGTTTCGAAAAGGGCACCGGCGAGCCGCTTTTCGAACAGCAGGAAATCGATCTTGCGCCGATGCCCTACATCGTCGTCATCGTCGACGAGATGGCCGACCTGATGATGGTCGCCGGCAAGGAGATCGAAGGCGCCATCCAGCGTCTGGCGCAGATGGCGCGCGCTGCCGGCATTCACCTGATCATGGCAACGCAGCGCCCTTCCGTCGATGTCATCACAGGCACCATCAAGGCCAATTTCCCGACCCGGATTTCCTTCCAGGTGACGTCCAAGATCGACAGCCGCACCATCCTTGGCGAGCAGGGCGCCGAACAGCTCCTCGGCCAGGGCGACATGTTGCACATGATGGGTGGGGGGCGCATTTCCCGCGTGCATGGTCCCTTCGTTTCAGATGCGGAGGTCGAGCACGTCGTGGCACATCTGAAGGCGCAGGGCCGGCCTGAATATCTGGAAACCGTGACAGCCGACGAGGATGAGGAAGAAGTCGAAGCCGACCAGGGCGCGGTCTTCGACAAGGGATCGGCTGCAGCCGAAGACAGTGATTCCATTTACGACGAGGCGGTCAAGGTGGTGGTGCGCGACAAGAAGTGTTCGACGTCATACATCCAGCGCCGCCTGGGCGTCGGTTACAACCGCGCCGCATCCCTGGTCGAACGCATGGAAAAGGAAGGGTTGGTCGGCGCACCCAACCATGTCGGTAAACGCGAAATCATCATGGGGCGGCGCCCGTCGGCAACTGCGCCTGACGATGACGGCACGGATTGATCGGCCGTCGCTTCAAGCTGCGGCGCATAAAAAAGGCCGGATGCCCGGCCTTTTTTCGTATCGGATATCGGATCGCTCAGCCGATCTTCTGGCCGGTCTTGGCCCAATCGGCGAGGAAGGCGGCGAGGCCCTTGTCGGTCAACGGATGGTTGACCAGCGCCTTCAGGGTCGCCGGCGGCGCGGTAACAACGTCGGCGCCGATCAGGGCTGCCTGCTTGACATGGTTCACCGTGCGGACTGAAGCGACGAGGATCTCGGTCTGGAAATCGTAATTTTCGTAGATCTGCCGAATCTCCTGGATCAACTCCATGCCGTCCGCGCCGGTGTCGTCGACACGGCCGACGAAGGGCGAAATGAAGGAAGCGCCGGCCTTGGCCGCCAGCAGTGCCTGGTTGGCCGAGAAGCACAGCGTGACGTTGACCATACGGTTCATCTGGGTGCGGATCGTCTTGCAGGCCTTCAGCCCGTCGAGCGTCAGCGGCACCTTGATGCAGACATTGGGCGCGATCTTGGCCAACGTCTCGGCCTCCGCCATCATGGCCTTGAATTCGGTGGCCACCACTTCCGCCGACACCGGCCCTTCGACGATGTCGCAGATCTGCTTGGTGACCTCGGAGATCTTGCCGCCGGATTTCAGGATCAGCGACGGGTTGGTGGTAACGCCATCGAGCAGTCCCAGATCGTTCAGCTCACGGATATCCTTGATATCGGCGGTGTCGACAAAAAATTTCATGGCAGGTCTCCTGAAGATTTTTATGTGCATGCCATGCACATTCGGGGTCGGCCTTTGATCTAGACCAAAGTCAGGGCAAGGTCACGCCTCATGATCGAAGATTCGCCCTTTGTCGCAGCCGCACCGGTGCTGGTGCCGATGCCCGCCGAACGCCCCTACACCTATGCCGTGCCCGCCGGCATGCGCGTGGTGCCGGGCTCGATCGTACGCGTGCCGCTCGGCCCGCGCCAGGTCGCCGGAATCGTCTGGGATGGCATGGTCGAGAAGGTCGATGCGAAGAAGCTGCGCCCGATCGAGCAGGTCTTCGACTGTCCGCCGATCGACCGCGCGATGCGCCGTTTCGTCGATTGGGTGGCGCAGTACACGCTGTCACCACCGGGCATGGTGGCGCGCATGTTGCTCAGGGCACCGGAAGCATTCGATCCCGAACCATGGATCGAGGGGCTGCTGCGCACGCTTCTGGTGCCCGACCGGATGACGGCCGCCAGGGAGCGGGTGCTGGAGACGGCCGAAGGCGGCCTCGCCTGGACGCGGTCCGGGTTGGCTCATGCCGCAGGCGTGTCGTCGACGGTGATCGACGGCCTGAGGGCGCAAGGCGTCTTCGAGACGGTGATGATCCCCCCGCGTCCGGTGGTGGCCGCGCCCGATTCCAGCTACGCCACACCGGAACTGATGCCGGACCAGAGCGACGCGGCGCTGATGCTGCGCGCCAATGTCGCAGCCGGCGTGTTCAATGTCGCACTGCTCGACGGCGTTACTGGGTCGGGCAAGACGGAGGTCTATTTCGAGGCGGTTGCGGCCGCGCTTGACCAAGGCAAGCAAGTGCTGATCCTGCTGCCGGAAATCGCGCTGACGCATGCCTTTCTCGAGCGCTTCCAGCAGCGCTTCGGCGCCAAGCCGGGCGAATGGCATTCGGACCTGCCGCCCAGGATGCGCGAACGGGTGTGGCGGCAAGTGGCGGAAGGCGGCGTGCGGGTCGTCGCCGGCGCGCGCTCAGCGCTGTTCCTGCCGTTCAAGGAGCTCGGCCTAATCGTCGTCGACGAGGAGCACGATCCTGCCTACAAGCAGGAGGACCGCGTCTTCTACAATGCGCGCGACATGGCGGTGGTGCGCGGCCATATCGGTAGCTTTCCGGTCGTGCTGGCGTCGGCGACGCCATCGGTCGAAAGCCGGGTCAATGCCAGCCAGGGGCGCTACGCCAGAGCCGTGCTCTCCGCCCGCTTCGCCGAGGCAGCACTTCCCCATCTGAAGGCGGTCGACATGCGGCGCGCACCGCCGGCGCGCGGCGGCTTCCTGTCGCCGGTGCTGCTCGACCAGATGCGCCAGACGCTGGAGAGGAAGGAACAGTCGCTGTTGTTCCTCAACCGGCGCGGTTATGCGCCGCTGACGCTGTGCCGGGTCTGCGGCCATCGCTTCGGCTGCCCAGTCTGCTCGGCCTGGCTGGTCGAGCATCGGTTTCGCGGCCAGCTGGTCTGCCATCATTGCGGGCACAATGAGCGCCGCCCCGAAGCCTGCCCGGAATGTGGCACGCTGGATCATCTGGTCGCCTGCGGGCCAGGTGTCGAGCGTATCGCCGAAGAGGTCGTTGCGCATTTTCCTGACGCGCGCACCATCGTTTTGTCGTCCGACCTGATGGGCGGCGTGCGGCGGCTGCGGCTGGAGCTGGAGGCGATCGCCAATGGCGAGGCCGACATCGTCATCGGCACGCAGCTTGTCGCCAAGGGTCACAACTTCCCCAACATGACGCTGGTCGGCGTCGTCGATGCCGATCTCGGCCTTGCCAATGGCGATCCGCGCGCCGCCGAGCGCACCTTCCAGCTGCTTAGCCAGGTGACCGGCCGCGCCGGCCGCACCGGCAAGAAGAGCCTTGGCCTGCTGCAGACCTTCCAGCCCGACCATCCGGTGATGCGGGCGATCGTCTCCGGCGACGCCGAGGCCTTTTACGAGCGCGAGATCGCCGAGCGCGAGCGGGCGGCCCTGCCGCCTTTCGGCCGGCTGGCCGGTGTCATCGTCAGTGCGGTGACGCGGGCGGAAGCCGAGGGCCATGCACGCGGCCTGCGCCGCGCCGCGCCCGAGGCGACAGATCTGTTCGTGCTCGGCCCGGCCGAGGCGCCATTGTCACTGCTGGGCGGCCGTCATCGCTTTCGCTTGCTGATCCAGGGCGAGCGGCGCGCCGACATGCAAGGGTTTATCAGGGCCATGCTGGCCAACGGGCCAAAACAGCGCGGCTCGGTCCGGGTGCAGGTGGATATCGACCCGCAGAGCTTTTTGTAAAAATGATTAGTCGAGGCTCGGCGGGTCTTGCAGTATATTCCAGCACCAAACGTCAAGCGCTTCAAAATGCCTGACGTTTGCTGTAACTACGGTGAGCCCGTTAGCTACCGCCGTAGCAGCGATCAGTATGTCCGCCAAGCCCGGATTCTTCCCTTTCGCAGAGACTGCTTCCTCCATTCGGCCCGCTCTTCGCGCTATATCGGCATTGACCGCTAGAATCCGATCTGCAAATCCCTCAATGGTGTCGTTGAGCCAGACGGTGAGGCTGTCCGCGCGGTTTTTGGCCCCAGCGCGATCGAGCTTGCGTATGCCTTTCTCGATTTCGGTGATCGCAATAACCGGTATGAAGAGCGTTTGCTCTTCACCTTGCGCTACAATCCAATTGGCGACACCTTTCGCAAGCGCCGGCCTGCCGGGAGCGAACGCGGATAAGATGGAAGTGTCGAGAAGATAACCGCTCAAAGGTCGATATCCCGCGACGGTGACTCGTTCCTTTCAAGCTCGATCCCTCCCGGATAGGTCAGGAGAAACTCCCCGAAGTTTCGACGCTTGGCTGGATAAAGCTTGTGTAAGTCCTCGACCGAGACGACGGCCGCTGCCGGCTTGCCGTGCTTTGTGATAATGGTGGGCTCTCCGCTCTCTGCGGCCTCGACGAGCGCCGAGAACCCTGCCTTGGCCTCCCGAACCTGCATCGTTCTCACGGCAAATCTCCTTGTGGTCTCATGTGGTCATAATATAAGAATTATACGGCAAAGGAACAGCCCTTATGAAAACCCTTGGCCTTCTGGGCGGCATGAGCTGGGAATCGACGGCCATCTACTATCGCCTGCTCAACGAGATCGTGCGCGAGCGGCTGGGCGGGCTGCATTCGGCCAAATTGCTGCTGTGGTCGTTCGACTTCGCTGAGATCGCCGAGCGGCAGCACCACGGCGACTGGGAGGGCGCCGGCGTGCTTCTTGTCGAAGCGGCGCGCAAGCTCGAGGCAGGCGGCGCGGAAGGCCTTCTTCTATGCACCAACACCATGCACAAACTGGCCGACCAGGTGCAGGCGTCGGTGTCGATCCCGTTGATCCACATCGCCGACGCCACGGCGGTGGCAGTCAAGCGCGCCGGCATGCAGCGCCCGGCACTGCTGGCGACGCGTTTCACCATGGAACAGGATTTCTACAAGGGCCGGCTCGCCGACAAGTTTGGCTTGAGCCCCGTCGTGCCCGACGCGGCCGGGCGCGACATGATCCATCGCGTCATCTACGACGAACTGTGCCAGGGCATTGTCACCGAAATCTCGAAGGCGGCCTATATCGCCGAGACCGAACGCCTGCGCCGCGAAGAGGCCGCCGACAGCGTCATCATGGGCTGCACCGAGATCACCATGCTCATCGGCCAGCAGGATTTCGACATCCCGGTCTTCGACACGACGCGCATCCATGCCGAGGCGGCGATCGAATTTGCGCTCAGTTGAGGTGTTTCGCCCAAAGTGCCGGGAGCCATCTGGCGCCGGGTTTTTCCTCCGCTAGAATGCCCCGAAATTGCAAACAGGCATTTTGAGGGGACAAGATGGATTTTGCGCTTCCGTGGCCGACGAGCCAGGGCGAATGGCTAGCCTGGTCGAGTGCCGTCATTACCGTGCTGCTCGGACTTCTGTTCTTTCTGGCACCTGGCCTCGCCTTTCGTGCCCTGCGCTTGCAGGCCAAGCCTGAGAAGGCTGCGGCGATCGCCGAGGGACGCGGCAGAATGTCGGGCTTCTATCTGGGCGTCGGCCTGTGTTGCATCCTCTTGGCGCAGCCGCTGATCTACATGACGCTTGGCTTCTCCTGGCTGTTCACCGCCTTTGGTCGGCTGCTGTCGATGATGTCGGATGGCGCCAACACGCCATTCAATTGGGTTTCCATCGTGGTGGAATTGGCCCTGGCGGCGCTGCCGCTTGCCTTCGCCTTTGGCTTTCTGCCTTGAATCGTTAGGTATTCCGCGATGGAAGGGCGGCGACTTTCGCCGGATGCGACAATAGTGCCTGAAAACCATGCGGAACGACGCATTGCGGTCTTAAAATGCCTGTGCTAGACGGCAATCGACTTTCGGCCGGGGATAGCGGAAGCCGCGCCTCCGTGCTCGAAAAAATGCAGTAAGGTCAAAGATTTAGCCAGAGTTTTTGCTCGCGCCAACAATCTACGGCCTGTCAGACAAGAGAAAAGACGGTCCGTGGCTCAATCGTCATCGCCAATCTCAGGTGTCGCAGAACGTTATGCGGGTTCGCTGTTCGAACTCGCCCTGCAGGCAAATTCCGTCGCCAAGGTCGAAGCCGACCTCAATAGCTTCGAAGCCATGCTGGCAGGCAGCGCCGATCTTACCAGGCTGATCAACAGCCCGGTGTTTTCCAGCGAGGATCAGGCCAAAGCCATCGCGGCGATCGCCGACAAGGCCGGGATTGCCGGCCTCACCGGCAATTTCCTGCGAGTCGTCGCCCGCAACCGCCGCCTGTTCGCCATTCCCGGCATGATCAGGGCGTTCCGCCAGATATCAGCTGAACATCGTGGCGAGACTGCTGCCGAAGTGACTTCGGCACATGAGCTGACGGCAGCCCAGCAGACCGAACTCAAGGCCGCGCTGAAGAGCGTTGCCGGCAAGGACGTGGCCATCTCCGTCACCGTCGATCCGTCGCTGCTTGGCGGGCTGGTGGTCAAGATGGGCTCGCGCCAGATCGATACGTCGCTCAAAACCAAACTCAATTCGCTCAAGCTTGCACTGAAAGAGGTCGGCTGATGGACATCCGCGCCGCGGAAATTTCCGCAATTCTGAAAGACCAGATCAAGAATTTCGGCAAGGAGGCCGAGGTCTCCGAAGTTGGACAGGTGCTGTCCGTCGGTGACGGTATCGCCCGTGTCTACGGCCTCGACAATGTCCAGGCCGGCGAGATGGTCGAATTCCCGGGCGGTATCCGCGGCATGGCGCTCAACCTCGAGGCCGATAATGTCGGCGTCGTCATCTTCGGCGCCGACCGCGACATCAAGGAAGGCGACATCGTCAAGCGCACCGGCGCCATCGTCGACGTTCCCGTCGGCCCCGGCCTGCTCGGCCGCGTCGTCGACGCGCTCGGCAATCCGATCGACGGCAAGGGCCCGATCAAGGCAGTCGAGCGCAAGCGCGTCGACGTCAAGGCGCCCGGCATCATCCCGCGCAAATCGGTGAACGAGCCGATGTCGACCGGCCTCAAGGCCATCGATGCGCTGATCCCGGTCGGCCGCGGCCAGCGCGAGCTGGTCATCGGCGACCGCCAGACCGGCAAGACCGCTATCATCCTCGACACCATGCTCAACCAGAAGTCGGTGCACGACAACGGCCCCGAGAAGGAAAAGCTCTACTGCGTCTACGTCGCCGTCGGCCAGAAGCGATCGACCGTCGCGCAGTTCGTCAAGGTGCTGGAAGAGCGCGGCGCGCTCGAATATTCGATCATCATCGCCGCTACCGCTTCCGATCCGGCGCCGATGCAGTTCCTGGCGCCATTCGCCGGCGCCACCATGGGCGAGTACTTCCGCGACAACGGCATGCATGCGCTGATTAGCTATGACGATCTGTCGAAGCAGGCCGTCGCCTATCGCCAGATGTCGCTGCTGCTGCGCCGCCCGCCGGGCCGCGAAGCCTATCCCGGCGACGTCTTCTACCTGCATTCGCGCCTGCTCGAGCGGGCCGCCAAGCTCAACGACGATCTGGGCGGTGGTTCGCTGACCGCATTGCCGATTATCGAAACGCAGGCCAACGACGTGTCGGCCTACATCCCGACCAACGTGATCTCGATCACCGACGGCCAGATCTTCCTCGAAACCAACCTGTTCTTCCAGGGCATCCGTCCTGCCGTGAACGTCGGCCTGTCGGTCAGCCGCGTCGGCTCGGCCGCGCAGATCAAGGCGATGAAGCAGGTTGCCGGGTCGATCAAGGGCGAGCTTGCGCAGTATCGCGAAATGGCGGCCTTCGCGCAGTTCGGCTCGGATCTCGATGCCGCCACGCAACGCCTGCTCAACCGTGGGTCGCGCCTGACCGAACTCCTCAAGCAGCCGCAGTTTTCGCCGCTGAAGACGGAAGAGCAGGTCGCGGTGATCTTCGCCGGCGTCAATGGTTATCTCGACAAACTGCCGGTCAATCAGGTCGGCAAGTTCGAGCATGGCCTGCTCAGCCACATGCGTGCAGCCGGCAAGGACATTCTCGACGCCATCCGCAAGGAAAAGGCGCTGTCGGACGATCTGCGCGCCAAGCTGAAGGCCGAGATCGACGCTTTCGCCAAGACCTTCGCCTGAGCGAAGCGCCAGTCGGGATGAGACAAGACGGGATCAGGTTTGAAGCATGCCTTCATTAAAAGACCTTCGTAACCGCATCGCCTCGGTCAAGGCGACGCAGAAGATCACCAAGGCGATGCAGATGGTCGCCGCGGCGAAGCTGCGCCGCGCGCAAGAGGCCGCGGAAGCGGCGCGCCCCTATTCGGAGCGCATGGGTTCCGTGCTGGCCAACATCACCCAGGCAATCGGCGGCGGCGGCGATGCCCCGGCGCTGATGACCGGCACTGGCAAGGATGACGTGCATCTGCTCGTCGTCTGCACTGCTGAGCGCGGCCTGTGCGGCGGCTTCAATTCGCAGATCGCCCGTCACGCGCGAGACCATATCCGCAAGCTGCTGGCCGACGGCAAGCACGTCAAGATCATCTGCGTCGGCAAGAAGGGTTTCGACATCCTGCGCCGCGACTATGCGTCGCTGATCATCGACCGCGTCGATCTGCGCGAGGTCAAGACGCTTGGTTTCGTCAACGCCGATGCCATCGCCAAGAAGGTCATCCACCTCTTCAACGAGGGCAGCTTCGACATCTGCACGCTGTTCTATTCGCAGTTCAAGTCGGTGATCAGCCAGATTCCGACAGCGCAGCAGATCATTCCGGCGGGCGTTGCTTCGGCTCAGGCGGAAGTGACGGATGGCGGAAACGCCGTCTATGAATACGAACCGGAGCCGGGCGAAATTCTCTCCGACCTCATTCCGCGCAACATCTCGGTGCAGGTTTTCCGGGCGCTGCTCGAAAACGCGGCCGGCGAAATGGGCGCCAAGATGAGCGCCATGGACAATGCGACGCGCAACGCCGGCGAGATGATCAACAAGCTGTCGATCACCTACAACCGCCAGCGGCAGGCGCAGATCACCAAGGAACTGATCGAAATCATTTCGGGCGCCGAGGCGCTCTAGGCGCGGTCCGCGGGTCATCGACCCGCGACCGGACCGCGTGAGAAACAAAGGACGAAAAAGGGTAAAGACGATGGCGAAAGCAGCGACCCCCCAGAAGGCAGCTCCGAAGGCAGCAGCCGCGAAGACCGCAGCCCCCGCGAAGGCGGCGGCCAAGGCTCCAGCAGCGAAGGCAGCTCCGGCCAAGACGGCCGCCGTGGCCAGCAAGGCAACCGGCGTTGTAGGCAAGGTTCGCCAGGTCATCGGCGCCGTTGTCGACGTGCAGTTCGGCGATCACCTGCCGGCGATCCTGAACGCGCTCGAGACGACCAATGTCGGCAACCGCCTCGTGCTCGAAGTTGCCCAGCATCTGGGTGAAAACACCGTGCGCTGCATCGCCATGGACTCGACCGAAGGTCTGGTTCGCGGCCAGGACGTGCGTGACACAGGCGCGCCGATCACCGTGCCGGTCGGCCCGGGCATGCTCGGCCGCATCATCAATGTCATCGGCGAGCCGGTCGACGAAGAAGGCCCTGTCGACGCGATCGAAATGCGCTCCATCCACCAGCCGGCTCCGACCTATGTCGAGCAGTCTACGGAAGCACAGATCCTGATCACCGGCATCAAGGTGCTCGACCTGTTGGCTCCCTACGCCAAGGGCGGCAAGATCGGCCTGTTCGGCGGCGCCGGCGTCGGCAAGACCGTGCTGATCCAGGAACTGATCAACAACATCGCCAAGGCGCATGGCGGCTACTCGGTGTTCGCCGGCGTCGGCGAGCGCACCCGCGAAGGCAACGATCTCTATCACGAGTTCATCGAATCCGGCGTCAACAAGAAGGGCGGCGGCGAAGGCTCCAAGGCCGCACTCGTCTACGGCCAGATGAACGAGCCGCCGGGCGCGCGTGCCCGCGTCGGCCTGACCGGCCTGACGGTTGCCGAATATTTCCGTGACCAGGGCCAGGACGTGCTGTTCTTCGTCGACAACATCTTCCGCTTCACGCAGGCGGGTTCGGAAGTGTCGGCTCTGCTCGGCCGTATCCCGTCGGCGGTCGGCTATCAGCCGACGCTTGCCACCGACATGGGCGCGCTGCAGGAACGCATCACCACCACCACCAAGGGCTCGATCACCTCGGTGCAGGCCATCTACGTGCCCGCCGACGACTTGACCGATCCGGCGCCGGCGACCTCGTTCGCCCACCTTGACGCGACGACGACGCTCAACCGCGCCATCGCCGAAAAGGGCATCTATCCGGCCGTCGATCCGCTCGATTCGACCTCGCGCATGCTCGACCCGCTGGTCGTCGGCGACGAGCATTATGGCGTCGCGCGCCAGGTGCAGTCGATCCTCCAGCGCTACAAGTCGCTGCAGGACATCATCGCCATCCTAGGCATGGACGAGCTGTCGGAAGAGGACAAGCAGACCGTGGCTCGCGCCCGCAAGATCGAGCGCTTCCTGTCGCAGCCCTTCTTCGTCGCCGAAGTGTTCACCGGCGCGCCGGGCAAGCTGGTCGACCTCGCCGATACCATCAAGGGCTTCAAGGGCCTCTGTAACGGCGATTACGATCACCTTCCGGAAGCTGCCTTCTACATGGTCGGCGGCATCGAGGAAGCGGTCGAGAAGGCACAGCGCCTGGCGGCTGAAGCGGCGTAATCAAGCGAATAGCGAATAGGGAGTAGCGAATAGGGAATATGGGCCGGCGAATTCTTCTGACTACTCGCTACTCGCTATTCGCTATTCGCTAAATTGACATGGCTGAAGCTTTCAAGTTCGAACTGGTCTCGCCGGAGCGCCTGCTGGTTTCCGCCGAGGTCGAATCCGTCGTCATTCCGGGCGCCGAAGGCGAGATGACCGTGATGGCGCATCACGCTCCGGTCATGACCACGATCAAGCCGGGTGTCGTCACGGTGAAGACTGCGGCGGGCGGCGAAGAACGCTATGTGGTGTTCGGCGGCTTCGCCGACATCGTTCCGGCCGGCTGCACGCTGCTGGCGGAATCGGCTGTCGCGGTGAAGGATGTCGACCGCGCCGATCTCGCGCGCCGCATCCAGGAAGCCAGGGAAGACGCCGCCGACGCCAAGGACGACCAGGTGCGAAGCAAGGCTGAACAGTTCCTTAGCCAGCTCACCACGCTGGAAGCTGCCATCTTGCCGGCGTAAAGTCTGCTTCAGACGATTGATCGAAAAGCGGGGCCTTGCCTCGCTTTTTTGTTAGATGCCCAATGCAGCGAAGGCAGCTGCCGGTCCGCCACGGCGTAGCTGTTCGAGATGGGCGGTCGTGAGATCCATCACATTTGCGCGCCCGGACTCCTCCTTGGCAAAGCCAGCCAGATCAAAAACCGACACGACGGTTTCCGCGGCCGACAGGCGCTTGTCGCCGATTGCTGTCAACGCCGCGTCAAGCGGATCGGTGAAATGGCTCTCCGGCAAGGTCTTGCCGCGTGCTTCGCAGGCCGCGATCCAGGCGGCGATCGCCAGTGTCAGGTGTTCGGGCACAGCGCCGGCTTCGATGCTCTCCAGGGCGGAAGCGACGATGCGCTGCGGCAATTTCTGGCTGCCGTCATTGGCGATCTGCGCCGTGCGGTGGGCGAGAGCGGTGTTCGAAAAACGCTCGGCCAGTTCAGCCGTATAGCTTGCCGTAGCCAGCCCGGCATTCTTTGGCAGCGTTGGAATGGCCTCAGCCCAGAGCGCATCGACAAAGGCCCGTATCGCCGGATCGGCGAAGGCGCGATCGACGGTGGCATGGCCGCTGAGCAGGCCGAGGTAGGCGATGGCCGAATGCGAGCCGTTGAGCAGGCGTAGCTTCATGTCCTCGAAGGGCCTGACGTCGTTGACCATGGTGACGCCGAACCGTTCCCAGGCCGGGCGGCCGCCTGGGAAATTGTCTTCGACTACCCACTGGCAGAATGGCTCGGTCATAACAGGCCAAGCATCTTCGACGCCAAGCTCGACAGCGATCCGCGCCCGGTCGGCATCTGTGGTCGCCGGTACGATGCGGTCGACCATGCTCGACGGAAAGGCGACCGCATCGGCGATGTGTTTGGCGAGTGTGGCATCGCCCTTCGCGCCGAGCCTGGCATCTCGCATTTCGGCGAATTCAATCAGCAGCCGGTGCAGCGTGGCCCCGTTGGCCGGCAGGTTGTCGCAGCACAGCACGGTGAAGGGCGGCGTGCCGGCGGCGCGTCGCCGGGCAAGCGCCTCGGTTAGGAAACCATGCGCCGTCTTCGGGATTTTCGGATTTGCCAGGTCGTTGACGATATCGGGATGGGCGGCGTCCAATCCACCGCCAGCCGCCCGCAGATAGGCCTTTTCGGTGATCGTCAGCGTGACGATGCGCGTGCGCGGATCGGTCAGCGCGGCCAGCACCGCGCTTGGGTCTTCCGGCGCCACCAGCATCGCGGCGATCGAGCCGATGACCTGAAGCTTTTCGGTTCCACTGCTTCTGATTGCCAGCGTATAGAGCCCATCCTGCGGCATGAGCGCGTCGTGCGTGTCGGCGCTGCGCAGCGACACACCGACGATGCCCCAGCCTGTCTCGCCTGCCGCCAGGCAATCGTCGATATAAGCTGCCTGATGGGCGCGATGGAAGGCGCCGACACCGAGATGCACGATACCCGGGACGACGCGGCTGCGATCATACGAAGGCGTCGCGATCGAAGCCGGCAATGTCCGCGCCGTTATCGATGAAAGGCGTTTGGTCGTCGTGGCGCGGCTGGTCTGTTCGGATGGCATGAAATCGCCCTCGGGGAGTGGTCGGCAAGCGGCGTAACATCCAGACTTCTGCCACACAATGGGATTGAAAGTCATCATACAACAAGCGAGTTTTTGTATGTTGACATTATTTCTTGTCGACCCTACCAAATGGCCGTCTGGGAGGATGATCGTGGCACTGACCAATGCGGATTTGCTGTTTCCCGCCGAGGCGCATCCGCGCTCGATCGCCCGCGATCTCTATGCCGGGATCAAGGATCTGCCCCTGGTCAGCCCGCATGGTCACACCGATCCGCGCTGGTACGCGCTGAACGAGCCGTTCCCGGATCCGGCGCAATTGCTCATCGTGCCGGACCACTACATCTTCCGCATGCTGTTCAGCCAGGGGGTTCGCCTCGAGGATCTCGGCGTGGCGACGCTCGACGGCGCGTCGGTGGAGACCGACGGCCGGGCGATCTGGCGGCGCTTTGCCGAGCACTATTATCTGTTTCGGGGCACGCCGACCCGGCTGTGGTTCGATCATGTGCTCGCCGATCTGTTCGGCATCGGCGAACCGCTGACCGCGGCGACCGCCGACAGCCACTACGACACCATCGCAACGCTGCTGCAGTGGGAGAATTTCCGCCCGCGCGCGCTGTTCGAGCGCTTCAATATCGAGGTCATCGCGACGACCGAGGGCGCGCTCGACGATCTCAAATGGCACCAGATGATCCGCGACAGTGGCTGGCAGGGCCGCGTCGTGACGGCTTACCGGCCTGACGCGGTCGTCGATCCAGACTTCGAGGGGTTTTCAACCAATCTCGACCGGCTCGGCGAAATCGCCGGCTGCGACACCGGCAACTGGACTGGCTATCTCGATGCGCACCGCCAACGGCGCGCCTTCTTCAAGAGTTTTGGCGCGACCTCGTCCGACCACGGCCATCCGACGGCGGAGACCGCCAATCTCTCCGAAGCGGCGGCCGAGGAGCTGTTCAATCGGATTCGCCGTGGTTCCGACGACGAGCGCGAGCGGAAACTGTTCCGCGCTCAGATGCTCACGGAGATGGCCAAGATGAGCCTCGACGATGGGCTTGTCCTGCAGATACATCCCGGCTCCTGGCGCAACCATTCGCCCGCGATCTTCCAGAAGTTCGGCCGCGACAAGGGTTTCGATATCCCGACCCGGACCGACTATGTGACGGCGCTGAAACCGCTGCTCGACTGCGTCGGGCTGGAGCGCGACCTCACGATCATCCTCTTCACGCTCGACGAGACCAGCTATGCGCGCGAACTGGCGCCGCTTGCCGGCGTCTATCCGGCGCTGAAGCTCGGGCCTGCCTGGTGGTTTCACGACAGCCCGGAAGGCATGCGGCGCTTCCGCGAGATGACCACCGAGACGGCCGGCTTTTACAACACCGTCGGCTTTAACGACGACACCCGCGCCTTTCCATCCATTCCGGCGCGTCACGATGTGGCGCGCCGGGTCGACTGCGCGTTCCTCGCGCGTCTCGTCGCCGAGCACAGGCTGCGCGAAGACGAGGCGCATGAGCTGGCGCGGGAGCTTGCCTACACGCTTGCGAAGAAGGCGTACCGGCTCTGAGCCGGGCGCTACGATCTTAAAAGGGAGGAAGTCATGTTGCATTTTTCGAAATTGACGGCGGCCACGTTTGCCTTCGGCTCGCTGCTGGTCGGCATTGCCAATGCCGACACCGTGCTGAGGTCATCGGATACCCATCCCGACGGCTATCCGACCGTCGAGGCGGTCAAATACATGGGCGACCTGATCAAGCAGCGTACCAATGGCCGCTATTCGGTCGAGGTCTATCATTCGGCGCAGCTCGGAGAGGAAAAGGACACGATCGAGCAGACCCAGGCCGGCGTCATCGACCTCAACCGCGTCTCGATGGGACCGTTCAACGGCGTCGTTCCGGAAACGGCGGTTCCGTCTCTGCCGTACATGTTCCGATCGGTCGATCATATGCGGCATGTGATGGATGGGCCGATCGGGGATGAGATCCTGAAGGCTTTCGAGGCGCATGACCTCGTCGGCCTCGCCTTCTACGATTCCGGCGCGCGCTCCTTCTACAACACCAAGAAGGACATCACTTCGATGGCCGACATGAAGGGCATGAAATTCCGTGTCATCCAGTCCGATGTGTTCGTCGACATGGTCAATGCGTTGGGCGCCAATGCCACGCCGATGGCCTATGGCGAGGTCTATTCGGCTTTGCAGACGGGCGTCATCGACGGCGCCGAGAACAACTGGCCGAGCTTCGAATCCGTCAAGCACTACGAGGTTGCCAAGCACTACACCATGGACCAGCACCAGATCGTTCCGGAAGTGCTGGTGATGTCGAAGGCGAGCTGGGACAAGCTCACGCCGGAAGACCAGGCGATCGTCCGGCAAGCGGCAAAAGACAGCGTCGTCAAGATGCGCGAATTGTGGGACGCGCAGGAGAAGAAGTCGCGCGACATTGTCGAGAAGGCCGGCGTCAAGGTCAGCGAGATCGACAAACAGCCGCTGATCGATGCGATGAAGCCGGTCTACGACAAGTATCTGTCGACGCCCGAGTTGAAAGACCTCGCGTCGCGTATCCAGGCAACCAAGTAAATTCGTTCGTGGCTAATGATGGCGCGTTGTCCGCGCCATCATCCGGGGGAGGCGCGCATATGAAACCATTTTGGCTCGCAATAGAGCGGCTGCTGTCAGGATTGGCGAAGCTTGCGCTGTGGGTCAGCGGCATCGGGCTGACCCTGATGACGGTGATCATTTTCTGGCAGGTATTTTCACGCTATATCCTCAACAGTTCGCCAAGCTGGACGGAACCCTTCTCGGTGCTTTTGATGGGTTGGTTCATCTTCCTGGGGGCAGCGGTCGGTGTTCGCGAGCGCACCCATCTGGGGTTCGATGTGTTGCTCTATTTCCTGCCGACCGCCGCCAAGGCGGTGCTGCGCAGCATTTCGGACATCGTCGTGCTCGCCTTCGGCGCCGGCATGATCGTCTACGGTGTCCAGCTTGCCAGGCTGACCTGGAACACGGTGATGCCGTCTCTTGCCTTCCCGGGCGGCGTCGGTTTCCTGCCGGTCATCCTGGGCGGCGCGCTTGTCTGCCTGTTTTCGCTTGAGCGGCTGGCCGGGCGGTTTGCAGGACTGCCGGTCGATGCTGATCAGTACGCCACGGGCGAGGAGGGTCTGTGATGGCACTGACGGTTCTGTTCGGCACCTTCGTCTTCCTGCTGATCATCGGCACACCGATCGCGTTCTGCCTCGGCGTCGCCAGCTTCGCGACGGTGCTGGTGCTGGACCTGCCGCCGCTCGTGGTGTTCCAGCGTCTCAACTCCGGCGTCAGCGTATTTTCGCTGATGGCCATCCCGTTCTTCATCTTCGCCGGCGACCTGATGGTGCGTGGCGGTATCGCAGCCAGGCTGGTGGCGCTGGCCGGTTCCCTGGTCGGTCACCTGCGTGGCGGGCTGGGGCAGGTCAACATCGCTGCCTCGACCATGTTCGGCGGCATTTCCGGCTCGGCCGTGGCCGATGCTTCGGCGGTCGGCGGGCTGATGATCCCGCAGATGAAAGCGCGCGGCTATGGCATCGACTATGCCGTCAACATCACCTCCGTCGGCGCCATCATTGCGCTGCTGATCCCGCCCTCGCACAACATGATCATCTATTCAATCTCTGCCGGCGGGCGCATCTCGATCGCCGACCTGTTCACCGCGGGCGTTATACCCGGCCTGCTGCTGGCGCTGTCTCTGATGATCACCGCCTATTGGGTCGCCAGCCGTCGCGGCTATCCGACCGAGCCGTTCGCGGGTTTCGGCCGCGCATTGCAACTGCTTGTCGCCGCGATTCCAGGCCTGGTCCTGATCGGCATTATCTTCGGCGGCGTCCGCTCCGGCATCTTCACGGCCACTGAAAGCTCGTGCATCGCCATCGTCTACGCTTTCCTGGTGACGCTTGTCATTTACCGCTCGATGAGCTGGAACGACTTCGTCGCCGCCACAACGGCGGCCGTGCGCACGACGGCAATGGTGCTGATGATCATCGGCTGTGCTGCCGCCTTCGGCTGGTTGCTGGCCTATCTCAGGGTCCCCGCCGCGCTCGTCGCCTTCCTGCAGTCCGTGTCCGACAACAAGCTGGTCATCCTGCTGATGATCAATGTGGTGCTGCTCATCCTCGGCACGTTCATGGACATGTCGCCACTGATCATCATCACCACGCCGATCTTCCTGCCCGTGGTGATGGCCTATGGCGTGGACCCCGTGCATTTCGGCGTCATCCTGATCCTCAATCTCGGCATCGGCCTGTGCACGCCACCCGTGGGGGCGGTGCTGTTCGTCAGCTGCGCCATCGGACGGATCCCGATCTGGACGGCGATGCGCTCGATCTGGCCGTTCTACGGCGCGGCTTTCGTCGTGTTGATGCTTGTCACCTACATACCGGAGATCTCATTGTGGCTGCCGAGCCTGTTCCACTAGAGTTTTGACGCAATTCCGGACGGAAAACGTTTCACGCTTTTCCGGGATTGCTTAAGGAGACCACCACGTGTCCGCTGCCGCAACCGACCTCAAGGTCGAGAGAAAACCCAAACTGTCGGAAACCGTCGTCGCGGCGATCCGCAGGCAGCTGCAGGCGGGCGAGATTCAGCCTGGCCACAAATTGCCGACCGAGGGCCAGCTGACCGAGACCTTCGGCGTCAGCCGCACCGTCATCCGCGAGGCCCTGGCCAAGCTTGCCGCCGATGGGCTGGTCGAGCCGCGCCAGGGCGCCGGCGTCTTCGTCACCGAGCACATCTCGACGATGTTCGGCGCGCTGGCCGCCGACATGGGCAGCAAGGATTCGATCGCGCTCAACGTCCTCGAAGTGCGGCTTGCGATCGAGATCGAATCGGCCGGGATCGCCGCCATCCGCCGCAACGCCGCGCAGGAGGCGGCGATCCAGGAAGCGTTCTTCGAGTTCGAGCGGCTGCTGCTCGCCAGCGAGCCGACCGGCCCGGCCGACCTCGCCTTCCACCGCGCGATCGCCAGCGCCACCAACAACCCGTTCTATGTCGAGATGCTCGACGTGCTCGGCCGGCGTGCCATTCCGTGCGACGTGACTTCTCCCTGGTCGACCGAGCTTGTGCAGTCCGACAGCTACCAGCGCGGGCTGCAGCGCGAGCATCTGGTGATCCTCAACGCCATTACATCGGGCGATGCCGAGGCTGCGCGTGAGGCGATGCGGAAACACCTCACCGCCAGCCAGCAGCGCTACCGCGAGCGCCTGCATGCGCGTCAGGCTTTCTACACCGACTCGGTTAAAGCCGCCGCTAGCGGCGAATAATCATCTCAAGTCAGGACTATAATGAGCCAGAGCCATACCGACTTCACCTCACGATTTGCCATCGATCCGGTCGCCGCCGCGGCGATGGGAACCGATGAGCTGCGTCACAATTTCCACATTGACGGCCTGTTCCAGCCCGGCCGCATCAGCCTGACCTACACCCATTATGACCGCATGATCGTCGGTGGTGCCGTGCCGACCGGCTTGCCGCTTCAACTGGAGGCGATCAAGCCGACTGGCACCAAGAACTTCCTCGACCGCCGCGAGCTGATCGCCGTCAACATCGGTGGGGCAGGCGTCATCGAGGCCGGCGGCCAGTCCTTTGAATTGCAGGCGCGCGACATGCTCTATCTCGGCATGGGAACAGCCGACGTGTCGTTCGCGTCGGCGGACAAGGGTGTGCCGGCAAAATTCTATCTGCTCAGCGCGCCGGCGCATCACGCCTGGCCCAGCCGGCTGATCCGCATCGGCGATGCCAAGCGCCTCGATCTCGGCAGCAAGGATGCCTGCAACGAACGCTCGATCTTCCAGTTCATCCATGCCGAGGGTGCAAAGACCTGCCAGCTGGTGGTCGGCATGACGCAGCTGGCGCCGGGCTCGGTGTGGAACACCATGCCGTGCCATGTGCATGACCGGCGCATGGAGGCCTATCTCTATTTCGACCTGGCCGAGACGGCGCGCGTCTTCCACTTTATGGGCGAGCCGGACGAGACACGCCATCTGGTGATGCGCAACGAGGAAGCGGTGCTGTCGCCGGGCTGGTCGATCCATTCGGGCGCGGGCACCTCCAATTACGCTTTCATCTGGGCGATGGCCGGGGACAATGTCGACTATACCGATGTCGATCCGGTAAGCTTGGACGATCTGCGGTGAGCGACCTCTCCGCCTTCAGCCTTGCCGGAAAGCGCATCCTGGTGACCGGCGCCAACACCGGCATCGGCCAGGGCATCGCGGTGTCGATCGCACGCGCCGGCGGCGTGGTGATCGGCGTCGGCCGCTCGTCGATGGACGATACGGCAAGCAGGGTCGCCGCGATGGGCGGGCAATTCGAGGCGGTGAGTGCTGACCTTGCCGATACGTCGGCAGCGGGTCCGTTGCTCGACCGTATCTGGGAGGAAAGCGGTCCGCTCGACGGATTGGTCAACAATGCCGGCATCATCCGCCGCGCCGATGCCGTCGATCTCAGCGAGACCGATTGGGACGACGTCATGGACGTCAATCTGAAGACGGCTTTCTTGCTCTGCCAGTCCTTTGCCAGGCGTGTCCTGGCCGGCAGGCGCCAGGGAAAGATCGTCAACATCGCCTCGGTGCTGAGTTTCCAGGGTGGCATCCGGGTCGCGTCCTATACCGCCTCGAAGCATGGCGTGCTCGGTATTACCCGGCTGCTCGCCTGCGAATGGGCGCGAAAGGGCATCAACGTCAACGGCATCGCGCCGGGCTATATCGAGACCAACAACACGCAGGCGCTGCGCGCCGATCCCGACCGCAGCGCCGCCATCCTGGCGCGCATACCGGCCGGCCGCTGGGGCGAAGCGGCAGACATTGGCGATGCCGCCGTGTTCCTGCTGGCGCCGGCGTCGAACTACATGCATGGCGCGGTGGTGCCGGTGGATGGCGGCTGGCTGGCGCGATGAGGAGAGAAGAAGATGACCGCAAAGATTTTCGCGCATGCCGGCGAGGGCGCGTGGACGGCGACGCCGGACGGCAACAGGCGGCGCGTTCTCCTGCACACCGATGAATTGATGATGGTCGAATTCGGCTTCGACAAGGGTGGCGTCGGCGCCCTGCATTCGCACCCGCATGTGCAGGCAAGCTACGTCGCCGAGGGTCGCTTCGAGGTGACCATCGACGGCCGGACCGAAACCATTGCGGCCGGCGGCAGTTTCATCGTGCCCTCCGGTCTGGTGCACGGCGTCAAGGCGCTCGAAGCGGGGCGGCTGGTCGACAGCTTTACGCCGCATCGGGCCGATTTCCTCGCTTAACGGTGGGAGATCGAGGAGGGAAGACCCGCGCCCCTGAAGAGGCGCGGGTTGTTGCCTGGGCGCTTGTGGCGCCGCGGTACTCAAGACATGACCGCAGGATGCGGAAGCTGCCGCATGATGGTGAAGATAGTCTTAATGCGCGGATGGTCGTGATGGCTGGGCGGCTGCATTCGGTCAGGTGATGTGCCGGAGCAGGCTGAAAAGCCGCTCGAACGTCTTGCCGTAGGGCGGGCGCAGCAAGGCCCCGGCGCTCAGGCGGGATTGATGGAAAACCGGCTTCTCCTTGCTGAAGGTGCGGAAGCCCCATTCGCCGTGATAGGCGCCCATGCCGCTGGCGCCGACGCCGCCGAAAGGCTGGTTCTCCTGCACCAGATGCAGCATGCAGTCGTTGATGGTGACGCCGCCGGCGACCGTCTCATGCAGGATGCGTTGACGATTGCCGTTGTCGCGGCCGAACCAGTAAAGCGCCAACGGCCGGTCTGCCCGGTTCACATGGCCGATCGCCTCGTCGATCCCGTTATATTCGACGATCGGCAGCACCGGCCCGAAAATCTCTTCGCGCATCAACCGCAGGTTTGCACCGGCGTTGCGGACCAGGGTTGGCGGCAACTTCCGGCTTGTGGCACCAAGTTCCTCTCCGGCCGGGTTGATCTCGGTGACTTCGGCGCCGGCATCGCGCGCCTCGACGATCATGTCGCGCAGGCGCTTGTGGTGCCGGTCGCTGATAATGGCGGTATAATCGGGGTTGTCGCGCAAGGTCGGGTAGAGCTTCGCGATCGCCATTGCGAGCTTGGCAGCGATCGTTTCTGCCTGTCCCTTCGGCACCAGCAGATAGTCGGGTGCGATGCAGGTCTGCCCGGCATTCAATAGCTTGCCATAGGCGACGCTGGATACCGCCGCGTCGAGATCGCATGACGGATCGAAGATCGCCGGCGACTTGCCGCCGAGTTCGAGCGTAACCGGGGTCAGGTTGGCGGCCGCCGCGATCGCGACCTGGCGTCCGACCGATGTCGAGCCGGTGAACAGCAAATGATCGAAAGGCATCGACACGAAGGCCTTTCCCATCTCCGCATCGCCGGTGATGACGCTGAGCTCATCGGGTGCGAAATGCTCGGCAACGAGTTTGGCCAGCAGCGCCGAAAATGCCGGCGTCAGTTCGGAAGGTTTTATGAGCACGCGGTTACCGGCGGCAAGGGCGGCGGTCACCGGCGCGACAGCGAGCTGGAAGGGATAGTTCCAGGGCGATACGATGCCGACGACACCGAGCGGCTGCGCGATGAGGCGATTTCTGCCCGGCAGGAACGGCATGGTCGTGGCAACGCGACGTTCGCGCATCCAGCCCCGGAGATGGGACAGCGCGTGGCGGATGCCGGCGCGCACCACGAACAGTTCCGCAAGCCGCGTCTCGTGTGCCGAGCGGCCGCCGAAGTCGGCGTCGATCGCCGCACAGATCTCGGCCTCATGCCGCTCGGTCAGCGCCAGTAGGCGCTTCAGGCGGTCCTTGCGGACGCCAATTTCGGGAAAGGGCTGCGTCTCGAAGGCGGCTCGCTGCAACCGGAACCGCTCGCCGAGAACATCCTGTCTGGTCTGCAGCATCGCGCCCTCCCTGGCTTGCTGAGCCGAGCTTACATCGTGGTGCGTGAGGGAACCAGCGGGGTGCGGGTGCCCTTGGGGAAGGCCCGCCCTTGCTCGATGCCGCCGATCGGTTGGCCTGTTATACTGACCTGTTCCTGTTGTGGTCCGATGCCTGCTGCGCTAAGGCAAGGTGCCCATGCGGAGAGTCGTTTTGACCGGTTTCCACATCCTCTCCAATTCACGAAATGTCGGCTCGGTGTCTGCCTGATGCAAGCGCGGGCGACGAGCATCTTGGCCGTGGGCCCCAAGCGGCGGGTTTTGCACTGGGTGGCGCTGATGCAAGATCGGGTCGCCGTATTGTGCAAGCGGAATTGCGGATGAAGGGCGCTCACAGGCTTGAGGTTGCGTTCGGTGCGGCCACGCGGAGGGTCGTGCGGGAGTTTCAGCGGCTGGTGCCGCTGTCCCTGAAACGGCGCATGCAAACACGCACATACGCACGCGCGACGCCGGCCAACAGAATTTTCATCTCGGGCTGTGCGCGCAGCGGGACGACACTGACACAGCGGCTGATGAGGTGTTTCGAGGACACTTTCGTCCATCCGCCCGAAGCGCGATACACAATCCTGGACATGCTGGACCGGCCGGAATCCAACCTTGTCGTCAAGCGCGATGCGCGCAGCTTTGCGCATTTGGCGAAGCTGCCTGCGTCCATTGGCTTGATTTACTGCGTGCGCCACCCATTCGACACGCTGACAAGTTCGCATCCGCAAACACGCAACGAGCGTCGGTTCCACGTCACGCCGCATCGCTGGCTGGCTGAATACGATGCGCTGATAAAGCTGAAGAAGGCACAGCCGCACAGGCAGATACTTTTTGTCCGCTACGAAGACATGGTCGGCGCGCCCGATGCCATGCAGGAGAGGATCGCGCAGTCGTTCGGGCTGACGCCGCGGGTTCGCTTCAGCGAGGATCTGGACAATCCGATTCGGGTGACATCATTGAGAAAATGGGAAAGCAGTGAAGAATTGCGGACCTATCTCAGGGGCCTGTCGCCGGCATTTCTCGCCCGCGTCGGGCGCTTCTGTGCCGAGTTCGGGTACGACATGGCGGTAAGCGCGCCGACCACGGACGCTCCGTGATGCAGGCGGCTGTCATCGCGACAGAAGAGCAGGATCCCAAGCGGCGCGTCCTGAAGGACGTGTTCGGCTTCGATGATTTTCGCCCCGGCCAGGCCGATGTCATGGATGCGCTGCTGGCCGGGCGGCATGTGATGGCTGTCATGCCGACGGGCGCCGGAAAATCGCTCTGCTACCAGGTGCCGGCGCTGGTTCTGGGCGGGCTCACCATTGTCGTCTCGCCGCTGGTGGCGTTGATGCAGGATCAGGTCGCCGCCTTGCGCCTTGCCGGCGTGGCGGCCGACACGATCAACTCCTCGATCGACCGCGACGCCAATATCGCCGCCTGGCGACGCGTCGCTTCGGGCCAGACGCGCCTGCTCTACCTCGCGCCGGAGCGGCTGATGACCGAACGGATGCTCGACGCGCTGGCCAGGCTCGATATCAGCCTGATCGCCGTCGACGAGGCGCACTGCATCTCGCAATGGGGCCCGGCGTTCCGGCGCGAGTATGAGGACCTGTCGCGGCTGCGCGGCATTTTCCCCAATGTGCCGATCATCGCGCTGACCGCGACCGCCGACGAGAGCACGCGCACCGACATCGAAGCCCGGCTGTTCGCCGAGCGTGTCGAAACCCTGGTGCTGGGCTTCGACCGGCCGAATATCAAGCTTGCCATCGAGGCCAAGCAGGATAGCAAGCGCCAGTTGCTGCGCTTCGTCGAGCGTCATCCCGGCCGCAGCGGCATCGTCTACTGCCTGTCGCGCAAGAAGACAGAAGAGATGGCAGCCTTCCTCGAAAAGAACGGCGTCACCGCGCTCGCCTATCATGCCGGCATGAGCAAGGAGGCGCGTGATGCGAATCAAAACGCTTTCATGACTTTGTCCGGTGTCGTCATGGTGGCGACCATCGCCTTCGGCATGGGCATCGACAAGCCTGACGTCGCCTATGTCTTCCACACAGATATGCCGGGCAGCCTGGAGGCCTACTACCAGGAGATCGGCCGCGCCGGCCGCGACGGGCGGGATGCGGAAGCGCATATGCTGTTCGGCCTTGGCGACATCCGTATGCGGCGGCTGTTCATCGACGACGAGGATGCCGCCGTCGAGCACAAAAGGCGTTCGCATCGCCGGCTCGACACGCTGATCGGCTATTGCGAGACGGCGCAGTGCCGCCGCCAGGTGCTGCTGGGCTATTTCGGGGAGGAAGCGCAGCCTTGCGGCAATTGCGACACCTGTCTCGACCAGGCGCCGCGCGCCGATGGCGGAGCGGAAGCACGGACCATCCTGGCGGCCATCGCACAGAGCGGCGAACGTTTCGGTGCCGGCCATGTCATCGACATTCTGCTCGGTCATGAAACCGAGAAGGTGCTGGCCAGGAACCACCAGAGGCTCGCCAGCTTCGGCAGCGGGCTGGCGCACAAGAAGGATTTCTGGCTGTCGCTGATCCGGCAGCTCGCCGCGGGCGGTTTCCTGGAGCCGGATCCGAGCGGCCATGGTGGTCTCGCCATCGCCGAAAAGGGCCATGCACTCGGTCGTGGCGAGATGCCGTTCCACTATCGTGTAGAGGTGCGCAGCCGCGCCTTGCGCAAGATGCGAGCGGCCGAGGGTATGAACGCGGAAGGCGTGGATGCATCTCTGCTGGCCACGCTCAAATCCTTGCGCCTGCGCCTGGCCAAAGAGCGCCAGGTGCCTGCCTATGTCGTATTTTCCGATCGCACGCTGATCGACATGGCCGAGCGCCGCCCGCGCGATCTCGACGCTTTCGCCGAAGTGAATGGCGTGGGCGCGGCAAAGCTGAAGGAGTTCGGGCAGGTTTTCTTGAGCGTGATTGCGGGGCATCAATTCGATGGCTCGGCCTGAGGATTGCGAGACTGGTCTGCTCGACGACAGGACGGTCGCCACGCAGCAGATGGGGCGCCCGTCATTGCGCCACCCTAGTAGCGGGCGCTCATCATTGGATGCCTCGTGAGATGATCGCGAACACGTTTGCGACGCTTCTCCTGATCTGCTTTGTTGCCGTTGTGCTCTTCCTTTCGGAAAACCACTGTGGCCCGAACAACAGGTCCGGATGGTGATAATCGTGGCGGTTGATAGGATGACCACGACGGCGATCTGAGCAAAGCGACGCCGAAACCAGAGCCGCGTCTTGGTTTCGCAGATCGCAGATCGTTAGACTCGTCGCAACGGGCGGACGCATTGCCGATCACAGCGGCGGGCGCTTCTGGCCGTTAGGTCCGGTTGGCATAGGCGCGTTGCGCCTGTGCGCTCTTGCAGAGCTGATCCAATTTGTCGCGGATCCGATCGTTATCAAGCAATAGCTTGGCGCGTGGGAACCCTCTTTTGCGAAGCTCCCATTCGATGACCTGCCACCCTTCGTAGTCGCCGGATTCCACAAGTTTCCCGGCCTCGCGCCACATACGCGCGTCACGCTCTCGGGACACGGCTTTTCTCCCATGCTCTTGCGCCAAGCATACAGGAGGTCGGACTGATACGCGAAATGCCTATCGCGTTCCGTCAAATTACTGGCTCGCGCCCACTCTTTGACGAGCTCTCGGTAGTGCGCAATTTGAATTTAAGTCAGCATTTTGGTTTCGGCATGCGCGTCCCACTAACGTTTCCATTCCCTACTGATCAAGACTTGAAACCCGCTATCCTAAGCCTTTTGGAGCAATGTTATTTTCTGCAATGCAAGACTAGGGTAGCTTAAAGGAGTGCTGAAATGGCAACCGAAAGCACAGGGCAAAACAAGCAGGTTCCGGAGGCCAAAGCGCGCCGCGACTTTCTGAAGAAGGCTGGCCGTTTCGCGGCCGTGACGCCGCCAGCCATAACTCTTCTGCTCGGCACAAGTTTGAACTCTGAGGCGGTGGCCAAATCAAGTGGATCACGTCCCGGTAAAGGATCAGGTGACAAGAATCACGTTCACGTAGGCTCCTCCAATAGCGGCTATAAGTTCGGGCGAGGTCAGTCCGACAACCAGCGCGGCGGATCCGACAATGCCGGTGGCGGTGCCCACGGGGGCTCAAGGTCCGGCGATCCCAACTAAACGCGCCGGGATAGCGAACCACACTGCGATCATGTCTGCTTTCCTTTCCCATCTGGGGCATCATTCCTAGGCGGCTGTGTTACAGTGCCGCCATAGCAAGGCCCGTCGCTCACCCTCAACAGCGGCGGGCTTTTTTGTAGGCACGATCTACAAATTCATCATGCAGGGGTTGGGCTAATGGAACGCGCTGGGAACCGAGTTCAGTGATCCACGTTTCCCCAAAGGTCATGCTGAATGACCTAACGACGGAGGAAACAATGAACATGAAAATGCTCACAATGGGCGCGATGGCGCTTGCGATGATGGCGGGCGCCGCAGCTGCTGGCAACACATCCGCACTCGACGATCCGGCAAAGATGTCACCGTTCTTCACGGACGCCGGGATGAAAACGTTGAGGACTGAAAAGGATTTCAAGACCGCATGGATGGCCATGAAGCCCGATGAACAGAAGGCGGTGTTGAAAGACTGCGGCGATACCACGCTTAACAAGTCGCATGCAGAATTCTGCGCGATGGCGAAGAAGATGGGCAGCTAGGCCGACCGTCGAAGGCGGGCACCGGGTCCGCCTTCGAGTTGACAGCGGAACGAAAACCGCATCCGGGGCCATATCAATGCGGCTTTACATTCCCAAAATAGGAATATCGTTTCACGTCCCTATGGGCAACGTTTCGGAAATGAACCAGGAGATGGATCGCCAAGGCCGCGGCGGCTTGGGCCCGTCAACTATCGAAAGTCGCTATGTTCTGGAGGACGTTCCTTTCGGGCTGCTGCCGACGGAACTCTTGGGGAAGATCAGCGGAAACCAAGCAAATCCTTCATGAGGCTGGAAATCAACATATTCTCGGCCGCTTATGGTCGCGATCTCAAAGGAGACAATAATATCCTTCCAGCACTCGGCATCGAAAGACTGGCAAAAGCTGATATTGAAAACCTTTGCCGTAAAGGATTTTGACGAGACAAAGGGCTGCGATCGAGGCCCTTCTGAGGCTTGTTACATCCCCTCCAGGAGGATAGTATCCGTCGCATGAGCGGCCAATCCCACATCCACGAAACCCATCCCGATATCGTCAAGCGCCTGAAAAGGGCCGATGGACATCTCAAGGGCGTCATCGACATGATCGAAGCGGGCCGGCCCTGCCTCGACCTCGCCCAGCAGCTTCATGCTGTCGAGAAGGCCATCTCGCAAGCCAAGAAGACCCTGATCCAGGATCATCTCAACCATTGCCTTGAAGATGTCGTCGGGCCCTTGGCGCGCGAGCAGCGCCGCTCGATCGATGAGTTCAAGAATATTACCAAGTACCTGTGAGAAACGTCATGCTGGGTAGAGTGCGGGACTGGTTCGGCTTCGGCCCTATGACAGAGGGCTTCAGCGGCCACGGACATGACCACGGTGATGGTCGCCATGGCCACACCCATGGCGTCATCGATCCGACGATCGCCACGACGACGCGCGGCATCTGGGCGATCAAATGGTCATTCGTCGTTCTGGCCATCACGGCAGCGCTCCAGCTTGTGGTCGTGTTCCTCTCCGGCAGCGTGGCGCTGCTGGCCGACACGATCCACAATGTCGGCGACGCGGTTACTGCCATTCCGCTGTGGATCGCCTTCGTGCTGGCCCGCCGCAAACCGAGCAAGACGTTCACCTACGGACTGGGCCGGGTCGAGGATCTGGCTGGGATCGTCATCGTTCTCATCATCCTGTTCAGCGCCATCGTCGCCGGCTACGAGGCGATCGACAGGCTGATCAATCCGCGTCCCATCGCATTTCTCGGATGGGTCGCCATCGCCGGCCTCATAGGGTTCATCGGCAATGAAGCGGTCGCCGTATTTCGTATCCGCGTCGGGCGAGAGATCAACAGCGCAGCCCTGATCGCGGACGGCTATCATGCCCGCACCGACGGCTTCACCAGCCTGGCGGTCGTGCTCGGCGCTATCGGCGTCTGGCTGGGCTTTCCGCTTGCCGATCCGATCATCGGGCTGCTGATCACCGTGGCGATTTTCGCCATCGTCTGGCAGTCGTCGAAAGCCGTGTTGACGCGCATGCTCGACGGAGTCGAACCCGGCGTCATCGACGAAATCCATCATGCCGCCGAACACGTGTCGGGCATCGGGCGCGTTGAAGGCGTGCAGGCACGCTGGATCGGACATCGCCTGCATGCCGACGTCGCCATCAGCGTTCCGCATGCGGCGACGGCCAAGGACGTGCTGGGTGTTACCGAAGCCCTCAAGGAGGAGTTGTTCGCCCACTTGCCGGCGTTGGCCGAAGCCAATGTCCGCCTGTTGAGCCCGGCCGCGCCGGCCGTCACTGGCGCGGAAACCTCTGGTGCTCACCATCATGCGCCGGAGCCCTTCAAGGTCGCCTGCGATCTGGCTGCTGGCACATTAGAGATCGTCGATACACCGGCTGGCGAGCGGATGCGGCTGACGATCGACCGGCATGCCGACGATCTGACGGCGACGGTATTCATCGACCGGTCCGGCGGGCCGGAAACGATTCGCCTCGAACCTGTCGGCGACAACCATCACCGCCTTGAGAGCACCGTCGCCCCTGCCGAGCCGCATGAATTCCGGGCAAGGCTGGTGCTGATTGCGAAAGATCGCGAACAGGTGCTGCGGTTCAAGATGGTCGAGCCCGAAGGTCACCATCATTAGGTCGACTGGCGGAACCGGGCGAAGCTTCTCCAACCTGAGCGGGTTAGGGCCCGGCCGCCCGCCAGGCCTGCACAACGATGCTGTGCTGGTTCCAGATCATCAGCGCTCCACTCGCAGCCATGAGCGCGACCACTAGGCGGCGGAACTGTTGTCCACTCAGGTGTTCGAGCCAGGGCTTGGCCAGCAGATTGGCAAGCGCGGCGCCCAAACCCGCGGCTATGCCGTATATAGCCGCCTGACCACCGAGCGCGCCGAGTCCGGTGAATACCGTGATCTTCACGACATCGGTCACAAACGAGTTCACGGATTTCGTGGCGACCAACGTCTCCTTCTCCGAACCGTAGTTCAGATAAAGCGAATTCAGGACGGGTCCCACAGTGCCCATAAGCGCCGACAACAGGGCGACGATCAGGCCGGCCGGGAGAAACCACCAGCGGCGGGCTCGGTAGCTCCGCTCGCGCGCGCCGCCGCGAAATTCCCAGACTGCACTGATCAGATAGATGCCTATGAGTATCTGGAGCCATTCCGCCCGACTGTTGGCGAAGAGCCAGGAGCCCGCCGCGGCACCGGCGATGGCGCCGGGCAGGTACCAACGGACCAGGCTCCAATCGATGTCGCGCCGAAAGGCCAAGGCGCGGATGGGATTGCCGATGAGCTCGGTCAAGGTGATGACCGGCGCAACCGCCGCGCTGCCTGTGATGAAAGTCACGGCGGGGATCAGCAATAGACCTCCGCCTCCGGCCGAGAGGGTGTTCAGCGTCCAGGTGAGGAACCCCGCCAACGCCAGGAGGCTTAGTCTAATCCAGTCCATCCGATCAGAACGAAGCGGGCCTTCGATCGTTCCGGACGTATCGGTTCACAACAACCCGGCCCGCCGCTCGTGTGCGATGGAAAGGCGATCTCCGGCGCAATGCTGATGGCGGAGAGACGCAGCGCCAGAGAACCGTTCCCGAGGCGGCGGGAAGAGGGCCGTTCGCTCCGAGCCGGCCGAACTCTGCCGTTGGACGCACGCGGACACCCAATCTAGCTCTTTTTGACGGCGACTTTGTCGAGGGCTGCGCGCAGTCCTTTCGCCAGCTTCTGTGCATCGTCGTTCGCCCAGAAATGCATGAAGAAGAGCCGCGGCTTCTCACCGAGCATGTGGCTATGCAACGCGGTGATCTCGATGCCGTTGTCCTGCATGGCATTGATAACCGGATTGACCTCCTTTGCCGTCAGCACAAAATCACCCGTGATCGCCGCCTTGCCGCCACCTGTCGATTGGAAATTGATCGCTATAGCCGAGCCCATGGCCGCCGGCACTTCCATTCCGTTTTCCTCGACCGGCTCAGCGCGCGGGATCGTGAACTGGTAGACCGCGCCATTGGCCTTACCCTCATAACCCATAGTTTGGTCGACACCGGCCGCGTCGAAGCCGATCTGCTGCGCGGAGGCTTGTGGCTGGGCGTCGCCTCCCATCGGTGTTTTGCTCAGCGCCAATCCGGCATGAAGCGCTGTGGCGAGCGTGACGGGATCGCCCTGGCCGAACACGTGCATGTAGAGCGTCATCGGCTCCGCGCGCAGCAGGTGGTTGTGCACTGCGGTGATCTCGATCCCGCCTTCTTCCAGCTTCTTCATGACCGGGTTCACCTCGTCCTGCGTCAGAACGATGTCGCCCATGACCATGGTCTGTTTCCTCATGGGTTCGAACGCGATCCAGCCTCCAAGCGCAAATCCGGGTTTCAGGGATATGCCATCGAGCGATACCGTCAGGTCCGTTCGAGGCAAGCCCACCCGGTAGACACCGCCAGGCGTCTCGGTTCCGGATTTGCCGAGCGCCTTAGCGATTGTTTGCCAATCGGGTGCCGCCGATGCCGGTTGGAGCAGCGCCGACATCGCGATCAGCATTGCTCCGGTTACGAGTTTTGCATGCATGGGGTTTCTCCTTGTGATCTGCCCCCATTGCCCAATTCGTCATGCGGCCGCCGGCTTGATAGCGGGTGGCCAGCTATGCGTTTCCGCCTTGCGGCCCGAAGCCCACGCGTAGAGCGCGTCATAGATGACGAAGCCATGCTTCAGCACTTCGTGGTCGTCGGGCGTCAGGTCCCGCAGACCCATGGAGATCGCCAGCAACCCTGCCGACTGTGGCGTGAGATCGTGCCAGTCCGTGTCGGCGCCGCGTACGATCGCGGCAATGGTTACGATCGCCGGGTCGCGCTCGAGCCCATTTTTGGAAACAAAGGTGTCGAAACTGCAGCCGTCGCCGACATGCGTGAATTCGACGCCGGGCACGTCGTAAGGCGTGGCGCCCGTTTCCTGGGCAACGCGGATCACCTGATCGGGCGGCACGAAGAGGAACTCAGGTTCCTTGTCGATGAAACGCGCAATTAGCCAGGGGCAGGCAATGCGGTCGATGACCGGACGTTCGCGAGTAATCCATTTCATGGCGCAATCCTTTCTTCGTTGACTATCAGAGGGACAGTGCGCGCGCCGATCGCATGCCAAGCGGCAATGCCGCCTGAAAGCGCACTCGCATTGACGCCGCGGCGACGCAGTTCGGCGACGGCGTCACCGCTGACCTGGAAGCCGTAGACGCAATAGACGATGACCGGCCTGTCCGTCGGCAGTTCATCCGCCCAATCGGCGATCTTCTCGGGCGCGCGGAGCTTGGCCCCCGGCAGCATGTCGCCGCGCTTTGCCAGATCCTCGGCAAGGCAGACGTCGAGCACCACGAGATCTTCTCCTTGATCGAGGCGCGCGCGCATTCCTCTGGCGCAATCGCTGGAACCGCGTCGTCCGATGCCGATCCTGTTGAAGGATCACGCTGCGTGACGGCCCGGTGGTGGCGGGCAGCGACCCGTTCCCAATGGATGTTCTTCATAAAGGCATCGACATAGGCGCCGGCCTTGGTGCCGAAATCCATGTGGTAGGCATGTTCGTACATGTCGAGCGCAAGGATCGGCAGGCCGCCGGCAAGACAGTTGGTGTGGTCCGCCGCCCATTGGATCGTCAGTCGGTCGCGCCGCTCCGACCAGGTCAGCAGGGTCCATCCCGAGCCTCCTGCCTGCGCCTTGGCACAGGCCATGAACTTGCCGCGCCAGGAGGCCACGCTGCCGAAGTCGCGCTCCAGAGCCGCAGCGAGATCGCCTCCGGCATTGCCGGTGCCACCGAGTCCGTCGAAATAGATTTCGTGCAGGATTGCTGAATTGGCTGCGACCAGTTCCTCGCGTTTCAGACCGTTGATGTCGAAAACTGGCGCCGCGCCCCAGTCGAGCCCGTCGAGCCGCTGTTCGATGGCGTTGAGGCGACGAACGGCACCGCCGTAATTGTTTTCGTAGTGACTTGCCAACAGCCTCTCGGAGAGGCCGACGAGGCGAGGCGGCTTGAACGGCAACGGCATGATCTGGTGTGGCATCGGTTTCCCCACTCTGCGGCACGGCCATCCGTGAGGGGGCGAACGCTATGCTCGAATGAAAAATGATACAAGTGTTGCATTTGGCTTTGTTCGTGATACGGTTCACTTATGAGTGAGGGGCAATCACAGGAGCAGCGCTGGCTGCTCCTGATCCATCAGCTGCCAAGCAAACCCGCCTACTTCCGGGTGAAGATCTGGCGACGCTTGCAAGGCATCGGCGCGGTCGCAGTCAAAAGCACCGTTTACGCTCTGCCGGCCAATGCCGAGATGCAGGAGGATTTCGAATGGCTCCTCAAGGAGATCGTCGCTGGCGGCGGCGAGGCGATGATGTGCGAGGCGCGCCTCGTAGATGGTTTGTCCGACACCCAGGTCCGCGCGCTCTTCGACGCAGCCCGTGACGCTGACTATGCGGAGATCGTCAAGGAAGCGCGCGATCTGGCCGCAGCGATCAAGACCGACGCGACATCGGAAAAACATGCGGAGGCGCGTTCGCAACTCGGCCGTTTGCGCAAGCGGCTCGCCGACGTCGTGACGATCGATTTTTTCGGCGCCAGCGGGCGCCTTGGTGTCGAGGGACTGATCGCCGAGCTCGAGGCACAGCTCATAAAGGACAACGCAATGACCAAGGAATCGAAGAAGGCGGCCGAGCCGGGTGAGCTCAAGGGCCGGACCTGGGTCACGCGCCGGGACGTGCATGTCGACCGCATCGCCTGCAGCTGGCTGATCCGTCGCTTCATCGATGCCGATGCAACAATCCGCTTCGTCGCTGGTAAGGGATACGTGCCAAAGGAGGGCGAATTGCGCTTCGACATGTTCGAGGGCGAAATCACCCATGAAGGCGACCGCTGCAGCTTCGAGGTGCTGCTGGGTCGCGCCGGCATTACGGATACGGCTTTGCAGGCGATCGCCGAGGTCGTCCACGATATTGATCTCAAGGACGCCAAGTTCAATCGCGAGGAAACTACCGGCATTGCCAGCCTGATCGCCGGGATCGCCATGGCGAATGCCGGTGACGAGCAACGGATCGCCGAGGGCGCTTCGGTGTTCGACAACCTCTATCGATATTTCCGCTCGAAGCGCGGGTGATCCGAGGAACTAATCATGGCCAATGCAGAGAACACCGTGACAGCACCGAACCGACCAGACGACACGCCCGGCCATGGCATTTCGTTCGCTGAGGCCACGCGGGTATGGGCGCGTGTGGCCGCGCTCAGCTTCGGCGGCCCGGCGGGTCAGATCGCCATGATGCACCGCATCATCGTCGAGGAAAAACGCTGGATCGGCGAGACCAGGTTCCTGCATGCGCTCAATTACTGCACGCTGCTGCCCGGGCCGGAGGCACAACAGCTTGCCATCTACATCGGCTGGCTCATGCACAAGACCAGAGGCGGCCTTGTCGCCGGTATCCTGTTCGTGCTGCCTGGTGCGATCGCCATCATGGCATTGAGCTGGATCTATGCAATCTTGGGAAATGTCGGAGCAGTTCAGGCCCTCTTCTTCGGCTTGAAGGCGGCGGTCCTTGCCATCGTGCTCGAAGCGGTGTTGCGGATCGGCAGACGGGCACTCAAGAACAATGCCATGATCGGACTTGCGGCGGCGGCCTTTATCGCTCTGTTCTTCTTCCACGCGCCATTCCCGCTGGTCATCCTGGCTGCGGGTGTGATCGGTTACGTCGGGGGACGGGCAGGGTGGGCTGCATTCCAGTCGGGCAACGGACATGGCAAGGTCGGCGGCAAGCAGGTTGCCGACGCTGATACGGCGCTTGGCGAAGGGGTGCCTGCGCATACCCGGCCATCCGTCAGCTGGTCGCTGAAGATCGCAACGGTGTGTCTGCTGCTGTGGCTCGTGCCGGTCCTGGCACTTCTTGTGTTTCTTGGGCAAGGCAATGTCTTCACCGACATCGCGATCTTCTTCTCGAAGATGGCGATGGTCACTTTCGGCGGCGCCTATGCGGTGCTCGCCTACGTCGCTCAGCAAGGCGTCGAGCACTACGGCTGGCTCAAGCCAGGAGAAATGCTGGACGGCCTCGGCATGGCCGAGACCACGCCCGGTCCGCTCATCATGGTCACCCAGTTCGTTGGTTTCATGGGCGCGTACCGGGCGCCAGGAATGCTGAGCCCGCTGGTCGCCGGAACACTCGGCGGTCTGCTGACGACGTGGGTAACATTCGTTCCGTGCTTCCTGTGGATATTCCTCGGCGCGCCGTTCATGGAGACGATGCGCAGCAACAAGGCCCTGTCGGCAGCGCTGTCTGCCATCACGGCGGCGGTGGTCGGTGTGATCCTGAACCTGGCAGTATGGTTCGCGCTTCATGTGCTGTTCCGCGAACTGCGTGAGGTCAGCTGGCTGGGCACTACGGTGGATGTGCCGGTTTTCAGCTCCGTCAACCTGCCGTCGCTGGTGCTGACAGTCGGTGCGCTGCTGGCCGTGTTTCGTTTCAAGATCGGCATGATCCCCGTGCTCGCGACATGCTCTGTCCTGGGCGTGCTTTATGGCGTTGCCACGGGATCGATTTAAGCAGTGCCATAGGCGCAACCACTTTGCGGCAGGAGGCATACCTGGCAGCCCAGACGCTCACGAATGCTTCGCGCGAACCTTTAGCCAAACAGAGGTTTTCGCTGCTGCCTGCCGGTGCCAGGCCGGCAGCTGCCCTTCTGTTGACGTCCAGGGGATTGAGGGCATTCGGCGACGGACTCGTCAGTCTTCTGCTTCCCGCCTATTTGGCCACACTTGGTTTCAGCCCTTTCAAGATCGGGGTTCTCGCCACAGCGACGCTCGCTGGTTCAGCGGCGCTCACTTTGACCGTCGGGTTTGTCGCACACCATTTCTCTCGCCGCTCCCTGCTGATCGCAGCTGCCGTCCTGATGGTCGTCACGGGGAGCGCCTTCGCGTTGGTTCAGGATTTCTGGCCGCTGCTCCTTGTCGCATTCGTGGGAACGTTGAACCCATCCTCGGGCGACGTCAGTGTGTTTCTGCCGCTGGAGCATGCGCAACTTGCCCATAGTGTCACTGACCGCGACCGCACCGCGCTCTTTGCACGCTACAGCCTTGTCGGCTCGCTTGTAGGGGCGGTCGGTGCTCTTGCGGCCGGAGCCCCCGACATTCTCCGACAGGTTGTCGGCCTGGACATCAAGCAAGCTCTCCAGATCGCCTTCCTGCTTTATGCCTTTCTGGGACTCGGAGCGCTGCTCCTTTATCGGAAACTGCCGGATGAGCCGCTCGATGCGAGTGCGGTACCGGCGGAACCACTACGCAAATCTCGAACCATCGTCCTCACGCTCGCTGCACTTTTCAGCCTTGACGCTTTTGCGGGCGGTTTCGTGGTCCAGTCGTTGATGGCTCTTTGGCTTTTCCAACGGTTCGGGCTATCGCTCCCCGCGACGGGCGCAATCTTCTTCTTGACGGGTATCCTTTCGGGTGGGTCGTATCTCGTGGCCGTGCAAATCTCTAAACGGATCGGGCTGGTGAACACGATGGTGTTCACACACCTGCCATCCAGTCTTTGCCTTTTGCTCATCCCCTTCATGCCGAGCCTCGGTCCCGTTATCGTACTTCTGCTGATCAGGAGCGCTTTGTCGCAGATGGATGTACCGACCCGCACCTCCTACGTCATGGCCGTGGTATCGCCTGGTGAGCGGGCCGCGGCCGCGGGTGTCACCGCTGTCCCGCGCAGCCTCGCGGCAGCCGCCAGCCCGATGCTTGCCGGCTCGCTGCTCGCAATGTCCGGTTTCGGTTGGCCGCTGCTGATCGCCGGCGCCTTGAAGATTGTCTACGATATGCTTCTGCTTGCGATGTTCCGCAAGGTTCGCCCGCCTGAGGAACGGCGGGAAGGTCCATAGCAGGCCCGCGGCCCGAAGCATGAGCGGAGCGCCCTATGTCATTCCTCAGGTGCGACGTTCTGGCGATCGCTTGACCAGTGTGCCAACGATCAGGCGCCGATGCCTTTTCCCGCCATCCTCTGGAACAGGTCGTCTGCCTGTGCCGGTGAAAGGTTCATGTCGGTGGCGACCCACCAGGCGAGGACCGCAAGAAATGCGCCGGCGATGAACTGAATGGCGAATTCGGCAGGCATGCCGCGATCGCCGATCCGTTTGTCGACGAGTTCTTCCCGGACGGCTCGCCGGATACGCTCACGCAATTCGTCGTGGATCGTATCGCCGCTGCTTGCAAGCAATGCGTGGTGAAGCGGTCGGAATGCATGAGCGTGCTCGAACATGGGCCGGCTGAACTCGAACAGGCGGCTACCTGTTTCTTGACTTGCCGCCTCGCGCCTGCGGCCTATCGACCGCAGATGCGCCTCGATGGTCGCGCTGCGCAGAGCATCCTTGTCGGCATAGTGGGTATAGAAGGTCGACCTGCCAACATTGGCCCGCTGGCAAATGTCATCGACGGTTATGGCGACATATCCCTGCTCCGGGATCAGGGCGATGAGCGCGTCCTGCAGCAGGCCGCGCGTCCGCGCAACGCGTCGATCGATCGTGTTCCGCTCGCCCGCACGTTCGATTTTCATGGTCATGGCCCTCTGCAGTGGCCGGTTTCGGACATTCGGCGGTCCGGTGTCCGACAACAGCATTTCCAGACATTGTGTCCATTATGATACGCCAAGTCCAGGAGCTCAAATCGGATTTGGGCATGCCGCAATGAAGCAGAAAGGTCGCCAGACATGCACTCATCTGATCATCACGCCGGTAACGGATCGCATTCGCGCAAGAGGGTGATTGCGTTGGCCCTGCTTGCCAAGCTGTCGCTGGTCGCCGGCTTCCTCGTCCTCGCCAAATTGGGCATGGGCTATATTCAGGCCGGTGCCTGGACGGCGGCATTCCACGGCCTCGTCCTCGCCGTGATCGCGGGATTGGCGCTGTGGGGCAGCCTGCGTCACCGGGGGCTGGTCGGCAACGCTGCGCACGGCGCGAGCGACAGGGGCATCGGCATCGTCCTGCACCGGGCGGCGGCCTATGACTTGCTTGCGCGCGTTCTGACCTTTGGCCGCGAGGGCCGGTTTCGCGAGCTCATGCTTCGCCCGGCAAAACTCCAGCCCGGCGAAGCGGTGCTCGATGTCGCCTGCGGCACGGGAACCCTTGCCATTGCCGCGAAGCGGCTGGTCGGTTCGGGCGGAAGCGTCACCGGCGTCGACGCATCGGCCGAAATGATCGATAGGGCGCGCGCCAAGGCCGAGCGGTCAGGTCTCGATCTGACTTTCGTCAACGGGACGGCGCAGGAGCTTCCCTTCAAGGACGCGCAATTCGACATCGTCGTCGGCACGCTGATGCTGCATCACCTGTCGAAGCCCGTTCGATCGGCCTTCATCTGCGAGGCGGCACGCGTCCTGAAGCCAGCAGGCCGGCTGTTGCTCATCGATTTCGGCAGGCCGGTGCGCAAGTCTGGATTGCCCAGGCTCCACAAGCATGGTCATGTCGACATGCATTCGGTCGCCTCGCTGTTGACCGAGAGCGGATTCCAGGTCGGCGATATCGGCGCCGTCGGAACCAAGAACCTGAATTACATTCGCGCGACGACGAACAAGGACCAATCAGGCTTGGCGTCGCCGGCCGCGCCGTGATCATGCCAAGGCTGGCTGAATGGCGACCTGTTCTGAAGAAAGAGCCACGTATAGGCAGGGGGCATGTCCCAATTCGGCCTGCTTGCAATGCCAGCTGGAACAAGAACCCGAAAGTGAATCTTCGCCATGCGCCATGAATTGACCTGAGAATGAGGCCGGTTCCAGCCTGATGTTCCAAACCCTTGTCGAGTTCCAACGCACGATCTACCTGGCACTGGCCGAGCAGATCAAACTGCTTTCGGTCGGCGGCGGTTGGCTGGCCTTCACGGCCTTTCTGCCGATGGGCGTTCTGTTCGGCGCGGCACATGCGCTGACGCCTGGCCACAGCAAGGCGGTCCTGGCCACGTATCTCGCCGGATCGGATGCCAGTGTCCGGCGTGGGCTTCTGGTATCGCTGACACTTTCCTTCACGCATGTGACGATCGCGGTTCTGATCGCTGCGATCTCGTTGCCTTTGGTATCGATTGCCCTGGGCAGTGTTGGCCGTGCCCCGCTACTGGAAGACGTCAGTCGGGGCCTGCTTGGCCTGATCGGCGTTTGGATGCTCTGGCGCGCGTGGAGCCACGGCCAACACCACAAGCATGAGGGCGAGGCCGTCGGCGTCATGGCCGGCTTGATCCCATGCCCGCTGACGCTTTTCGCGATGACCTTTGCGATATCCAGAGGCGTTCCGGTCGCCGGCATTCTTTTCGCAATCACCATGATGGCCGGCGTGGCGCTGACGTTGTCTTGCGTTGCGGTGCTGTCGATCCTGTTTCGCGAGCGCCTGGTGCATTTTTTCGATAGGCGGCCACGCCTGTTCGATGCCATTTCGCGGGCCATCGAAGGCGTCGCTGGTCTTATTCTTGCAGGCGTGGCGGTTTGGCAAATCTCGTCGAAATGAGACGCAAGCGATTCCTCGAAAGCAAAGCAACAGAGGCCGGCTGACGCAACAGCCACCGGAGCGATCGTTGCGGTCTTTGCGATGCAAGGCCCCCCCGCGCCGGACGATCGCTCTCTTCATCATGGCATTCCTGGTCTGCTGGTCGAGAATCTACATCGGGACGCACTACCCATGTGCCAACAATGAGACGAGCAGCCATCATAGGGAATCCTGTCGCTTGCCTGCGCCTCTGCGGTAGTCGCCGCTACCCGCCGTGATGTGTTCATCGAGGCTCGCCAGGCCTCGATGAAAGAGATGGCTGCGGCGGCAAAGACCAGGGCGAAATCATGAATCGTTAACGTTCTGGTAACCAAGCGGGATTCTGTTGGCCGGGAAGGAGACCGGCGATGGACGCAAGC
>NZ_JAMYOR010000029.1:0-77361 GCF_040319965.1 Mesorhizobium sp. M0830
TTCCCGCTAGCCTCATCCACTCGCCCCAGATATCGTCGCTTCAATCGGGGGCGCCCCCGCCCCCCACGCCGCGCGCTCGGGTGCGCGGCGGGCGCCCCCCCCCCCCCCCACGTCTTGTCCAGGCATCGGCTCCGCCTCTGGGTCCGATGCGCAGAAGCCGGAGACGATGATGTCGCGTATTGGAATCCATTCTTTCGTCTGGTCGGCGAGTTCGGCACAGGCCGATCTCGAACGGACGTTGGCCAACACCAGAGAGGCCGGCTTCGACCTCATCGAATTCTCCTATCTCGACCCCGCCAATGTCGACATAAGCGGGCTTGCCAGGCGCATCGCCGATCTTGGCCTCGGCGTGGCGATCAGCATCGGATTGCCTGGTGATGGCGATATTTCGAGCGCCGACAAGGCGATTGCCACGCGCGGCGTCGAAATCCTCAACGACACCATCGCGCTGACGCGCGACCTCGGCGGCCGGAAGGTCGCCGGCATTCTCTCGACCAGCCACGGATTGCAGACGCTAGCGCCGACGCACGATCAATGGCAGCGCAGTGCCGGCACGGTGGCCAAGGTTGCCGAGACAGCGAAGGCCGCCGGCGTCACGCTCAACCTTGAGATCGTCAACCGCTTCGAAAGCAACCTGCTCAACACCGCCGCGCAAGGGCTGGCCTTCATCGAGGACACCGGCTCGGACAACATCTTCCTGCATCTCGACACGTTCCACATGAACATCGAGGAGGCCGATGTCGGGCTGGCCATCCGCCATGCCGCGGATAAGATCGGATATGTCCATATCGGCGAAAGCCATCGCGGCTTCCTCGGCACCGGCAATATCGACTTCGCCGCGATCTTCGATGCGCTGACGGCTATCGGCTACAGCGACGACCTCAGCTTCGAATCCTTCTCTTCGGAAATCGTCGACGAGAACCTGTCGAAGAAGACCGCGATCTGGCGCAATCTCTGGACGGACAACATGGCGCTGGCCAAGCACGCGCGCGCCTTCATCGGGCTCGGGCTGGAGACGGCAAGGCGCAAGGCCGAGCTGGTTTCGGCACGGCACAAACCCTAACCCGCCCGTCGAGAGCCGAAGGACGCGAGCGTGTCGTGCGCCGCATGGCAGGGCTCCGAACTCGGATTAACAAAAGGCCTCGTGGAAGTCAGTGTTGGCAGCTTTTGTGACGCTAGTTTTTCGCGATAGGAATTTTTTCTTGACTCCGTGCCCTCAGCTATGGTACATATTCGTCCATGGTGCTGATTTGCGCCAGTAACCCGCCGCACAGGCGGGTTTTTCGTTTGATGCTCCGTCAGCCAACGTGCCGGCGAAAGGCGCCGAAGGAACCCGTTAACCCGAGTTTCGTTGCCCTGCGCCGTATGGCGCCGGCATTGCTCGCGGCAGGTGCATCGGTTATCTGACCGGACAGGCAAACAACGCCACGCAATGCACCAAGCGGAGCCCAGCACATGACACGCGAGACAATCCTCAAATTCGGCACCGTCGAGCACGCGGACGCCGGCGACCTGGCTGGCTGGATCGTCGTCGAGGGCAAGCCGACCATGCAAACCGCCGTCCAGCACACGACCGAGGACGGCAAGGTGTTGTCGGGAACATGGCAAGCGACGCCCGGCACCTATCACGCGACCTACACCGACTATGAGTTCGTGCACATGATCGCCGGTCGCATCATCATCACTCCCGACGGCGGCACGCCGGTCGAGGTAGGCCCAGGCGACGCCTTCGTGGTGGAAGCCGATTTCAAGGGAACCTGGAAGATCATCGAGCCGGTGACGAAGCATTTTGTCGTCAGGGTCGGCTAAGGCGGGCTGTTCGCGTGAGCCGCTGACCCTGGTGCCCATGGCGGGTCTTTGGCGCAATGGTTGCGCGGGCTGCTCGATCGCCGACGAGCTCCAACGGCCATGATGCTGGGCCGACCAGATGGCCTAAACGCCGCATTGACCTGACCGGGTATCGGCAGTCCTCTTAGGATCGACCTCAGCGTTCAATGGCTGATCGAGGAGACGACAGATGCATCGACGCGGTTTTCTGGGTCTTGCGACGGTTCTTGTGAGCCAGCGCGCCATCGCCCAGATGAAGATGGACGACATGCCCGGCATGGATATGGGTGGCCACGCAGGGCACGACATGGGCGAGGCGCCCCAGAGCACGGTCCTGCTGCCGGAAGGAAAAGTGCTTCGCGACTTGCCCCGCCTTGCCAACGAAGCCGGCACCCCCGGCCTGTTCAAGGCGAAGCTGACGGCCCAGCGCGCCTCGGTACGTTTTGCCGAAGGACTGGACACGCCGATCCTCGGCTATAACGGCACCAGCCCCGGGCCGCTGATCGAGGCGGTCGAGGGTGACCGGGTCGAGATCACCTTCGCGAACCGAATTCCTGAAGAGACGAGCACCATCCATTGGCATGGCATGCCGGTGCCCGCCGACCAGGACGGCAATCCGATGGACCTCGTCGCAACTGGCGCCGACCGCACCTACAGCTTCGAACTGCCGGAAGGCAGCGCGGGTTCGTACTGGTACCACCCGCATCCGCACGGCAAGACGGCCGAGCAAGTCTATCGCGGCCTTGCCGGCGCGTTCGTCGTCAAACCGAAAATCGATCCGATCCCGGCCGCCTATGGCGACACCGTGCTGGTGTTCACCGACCTTCGCCTTGCCGCCGATGGCACGATGCCGGACAACACGATGACCGACCTGATGAACGGGCGTGTCGGCGATCATGTGCTGGTCAACGGACAGAAGAATCCGGTGCTGACGGTCCCCTTCGGCACGAAGCGGCGCTTCCGGTTTTACAATGCGACCAACGCGCGGTTCCTTCGACTTTCCTTCGATCAAGCCTCGATGATGATTATCGGAACGGACGGCGGCCTCTTGGAGGCACCGGTTGCAGCCAAGGAAATTCTTCTCAGCCCTGCGGAGCGCCTTGAACTGATCGTGTCGTTCGACAAGCCCGGCCCTGACACGCTGTACACGCTCGATTACGATCGCGGCTGGATGGGCGCTGGACGTCCTGTCGATGCAGGGCTGACTCTCTTCACGGTCAATGTTTCGCGGACGCCGGCCGAGCCGGTGCCGCCACTGCCCGACAGGCTGCGGCCAATCGCGTTCCTCGGCGCTCCTGCCGTCAGGCGGCGCTTCGTGTTCACCGAAACCATGGCCATGAACGCCAGCGGCATGGAGATGGGGTTCCTGATCAACGGCGCGGCCTTCGACATGAACCGCGTCGACATCGTCGCCAAGGCAGGACAAGTCGAGCTTTGGGAGATCGTCAACAAAGCGGACATGGACCACCCGTTCCATGTGCACGGAACACAGTTCCAGGTGGTCGAGCACGAACGCGACGGCAAGGTCTCGAAACCTGCCTACCTAGCCTGGAAGGATACCGTCAACGTGGCACGCGGCGAAACGGTGCGGCTCGTGCTGCGGCAGGATCGGCCGGGGCCGAGGATGTATCACTGCCACATCCTCGAGCATGAGCAGCTCGGCATGATGGGCATCGTCGACGTGCAGGCATAGGCCGAGGTGGCGGCGCTCTATGGCGCGCTGTTCATCAGCGCGTTCCTCGCCGCAACCATCCTGCCGGTCTCATCGGAAGTGGTGCTCGCCGGCCTGCTCGTCTCGGGCCGCGGCGATCCGGTGCTGCTCCTTGCGGTCGCCACAATCGGCAACACGCTCGGCTCCATGGTGAACTGGATTCTGGGACGTGGCATCGACACGCTCCGAACCAGGCCCTGGTTTCCCGTAAGTTCCGACCGTTATGAGCAAGCAAGCCGGACGTTCCGACGCTTTGGCGCGTGGACGCTGCTATTCGCCTGGCTGCCGGTTGTCGGAGATGCCTTCACCATTGCGGCAGGCACGGCACGTGTGAATCTTGGGGTGTTCGTTGTTCTTGTCGCAATAGGCAAGGCCGCACGCTATGCGGTGATCATTGCGGGAGGATTGTGGGCGATGGCTTGATCAGCCGGCTTCATCGTCGACAGCAAGCCGCACGTTCCCTTGCTGCGAAGCGGTGTTCGACTTCCCGAAGAACATGCTTCGCATGACACCGTCGCGAAACAGCACGAAATGAATAAACGCAGCCAGGATGTGAACGCCGACGAAGCCAAGCAGTATCCAGACCAGCTTTGCGTGGATGAACGCGAAAGTCCTTGCCGCGCCGACGGATGGCGCGAGCGGCACAGGCAAGGCTCCGAAAAGCCGCGCGGGAGGCATCAAAGGCATTGGCCGGTAGCCCAGCCATCCCGTCATCAGGACGGCGAGAATCGTGACGTAGAGAAGCACCTGGAAGAACGAAGTCGCAAATCGAATGGGCCGTGAAGTTTGTCGGACAGGGGGCCGGGTGAGAATGCGCCAGCAAAGCCTGAGGACGATGATGGCAAGGATCGTCACGCCGATCGACATGTGGAGCGGAAGCCAGTTCATCATCGCCATCCCCGGCCCGTTCATCGGTCCGAAGGCAATGGCGATCTGCGCCGCGAGCGCGATCACGGTCAGCCAATGCAGAAGACGAATGCCGAAATGCCAGCGCAAGCGAGGATTCTCTCTCAAATTTGAGGCCCGACGATCGTCAAATGCTCGCATGAGGCGTGATGGCGTTACCCTCTCCAATGGACCTAATCTGGCAAAAAATTATGGCGGTTCTTTACTGGACCCTCGATAACTATTGGAATCATGTCGAGCGGATGGCCGATTGGCCGGACGAATTGCTTTCCAAGCCGAGCAATGATCCTTCCCTCGTGACCGCACACGCTGCCGCACCGAGAAAGCGGAAGCGCAAGTCTTCCGGCGGACAGGTAGGGCGCGGCGCACGCCGCGTCTTTGTCTGAGGCAAACACCCTCATTCACTCATGATCTGCAATACGTCCTGCCTGACGATTTCGATGCTGCGCAAGTTGAGCAGGCGGATGACACCCTTGTCCTTCAGTCGGGTGAAGACGCGTGACACGGTCTCGATGGTGAGGCCCAGGTAGTCGCCGATGTCCATGCGCGACATCGGCAGCTCGACCTGCCGCAATCCGCCTTGCCGCTCCGCCATATCGACCAGGAATGCAGCGATGCGTTCAATGGCATTCTGGCGCCCGAGGACCAATAGGTGTTCCTGTGCTCTCGTCAGGCCCTTGAGAGCCAACGGCAGCAGCTGGCGGGATATGTCCACGCCCGAGGCAGTCCGGAACACCCGAACACTGGTGGCGTTGATCGCTTCGGCGAAGAAATGATGCGTCGTGCCGGCTTCAAAGCCGAATGTCTCTCCAGCCAGGTGAAAGGCGCTGATCTGGCGGCGGCCATCGGCAAGCAGGCGATAGATACGGACAGCGCCGAACTCCACCTGGTAGAGGGCCCCGGCCGACTCGCCCTGGGCGTAGATTTCCGCGCCGGCGGGATAGAAGCTGAGTGGCTGCAGCGCTGTAGCTTCAACGGTCTCCGCCAGACTTGGCATGGCGAGCCGTGACGGCACCAAAATTCTGGAGGTCGCATAGGCGTGCATGGCTGTTTCTCCCGGTTTGATCGGTGACACAGCAATCGCGCGAATCGAGATGTCGTGAAATTCGGTTATATCCCTACGGGAAACTACCTAAGCAGCGCCGGAATAGCGCGGTGAATGGTACTAGCACCGCGTTCCGACAGAGATCGTATGGCGCCAATGATGGCAGGGACCTCCATTGAAATAATTCGTACAGCAAAGGAAATAGCGGGTAAAATATTGCGTGGACCGGTTGATAGCGCGCGCCAACATCGCCCATTTCCAGGATTTGCTCGCAAGTGAGGCCGATCCCGCACAGCGGCGCGTCATTGAAAGCCTGTTAGCCTTGGAGTTGCAAAAGCTCGAAATTGCCGATCAACAGGCACGCCAGTACTCCCGCAGCGGCGGGCGCCAGCTAACTTGAAGCGCCATTTGAAAACTGAAGCACGGGCCATCCGCGTTATCGTTTGAGACTGCCGGATAACGCATGAGCCTAAGGCTTGGCCGAGCGTCAGCGGCGGACGTGCCGTCTGGTCGTCAACGGATGTCCGCACAGTCGACGATCACATTCGATCATGTCGGAGACCCTGCCGGTGATCGCGCGCGTGGCCCTTGAGCAGGATCAAATCACGCGCTGTATTCGCCGTACTACGTTGCCGGTGCTTGGGATGACATTGAATGCGCATTGCGATCCTGTCTGACATCCATGCCAATCGCGAGGCATTCGACGCGGCCCTGGATGCTGTTCACGTACGCGGTCCAGACGAGTTGGTATTGCTCGGCGATCTGGTCGGCTACGGTCCCGACCCCATCTACGTGGTCGAGAGGGCTGCCGATCTGACGGCGCAAGGTGCGCTCGGCATCCTGGGCAATCACGACGAAGCGGTCGTGCTAAACCGGGGCGACATGACCGAGAATGCGCGGGTCGCCGTCCAGTGGACCCGCGAACGCCTCGCGCCGGCGCATGTCGATTTCCTGGCGCGCCTGCCGCTTTCGGCACAATCCGAAGACCGGTTGTACGTACACGCCAGCGCCGAGCGGCCGGGAAAATGGTCTTACATACGTGACACGATCGCGGCAGAACGCTGCCTGTCTTCAACCGATGCCCGTTTCGTTTTCTGTGGGCATACTCACATTCCGGCCATCTACTATGCTCTGCCCGGACGCCGACCGATGCATTTCCAACCGCTGGACAATGTGGCGGCGCCTTTGTCCGAACTGAGGCGGCACCTTGTGGTTGCCGGCTCTGTCGGGCAACCCCGCGATGGCAACCCGGCGGCGTGCTTTGTTCTTGTCGACACGCAGCGCCACGAGGTCACGATGGTTCGTGTTCCCTATGATCATGAAGAAACAGCCCGCAAGATCCGCGCCGCCGGCCTGCCTGGATGGCTTGGCATGCGTCTGCGGATCGGCCGATAGCCTTCAAGGAGACCTATTGATGCAACGGTTTGAGGCGGGAGCGGTCGTAGATGGGTTCGAGCTGGTCGAAAGGCTGCCCTCCGGCGGCATGGCATCGCTGTGGCGGGCGACCAATCCGCGGTACGATTTCCCGCTTGTGCTGAAGATCCCCTTTCTCGACCCGGGTGGGGACGTTTCCGTCATCCTCGGCTTCGAGGCGGAGGATCTGATCCTGAAACGCCTGTCGGGACCGCATGTGCCGCGATTTGCGGCGTCCGGCAGCCTGGTTCAGATCCCCTATATTGCCATGGAGTTCGTAGCCGGAACCCGCTTGGCGGATATCGTCGGCAATGCGCCACTGGCTGTGGATGAGGTGGCAAGGATCGGCGCCGAGATCGCGACCGCACTCACTACCCTGCACCGGCAGAAGGTCGTCCATCTCGATCTCAAGCCCGAAAATATCATTCTCGCCAAGCGCGGCGCGGTGCTCCTCGACTTCGGGCTCGCCCGGCATGCCGAACTCCCCGATCTTCTCGGCGCGGAAAGCTCGGTGCCGATGGGCACCGCCGCCTATATTGCACCGGAACAGGTGCTTGGCGAACGATCCGATCCCGCTAGCGACTTGTTCGCGCTGGGTTGTATACTTTATCAGCTGGCTACGGGCGAGGAGCCGTTCGGGCGACCGACGACTTTCGTGGGAATGAAGCGCAGGCTCTATCATGCGCCCAAGCCGCCGCGAGATTTCAACGACGCCATCCCGCGTTGGTTGGAAGCCGTCATCCTGCGATGCATGGAAGTGGATAGATCTCGACGATATGTCGAGGCGGCGCATGTCTTGTCCGATCTGAAGAACCCCGATCAGGTGGTGATTGCCGGGCGCAAGCCCCAAGACGAGGGGTTATGGGCTGCCATCGCCAAGCTGTTTCGCAAGACCGATGACAGATCGCTTGTCGGCAGGTCGACCTCGTCGAGGACACACGCCGGCCCTTCAATAGTCCTTGCCGCAGTCGATCTGGCCAATGGCAGCGATGCGCTGGCAGGCGAGGTCCTCAACGAAACCGCCCGCGTGCTTGCCTCGCGAGAGGATTCCTGGTTGGCCTGCGTGACGGTCCTGAAGACCGAAATCATCGGCGAGACGCCGGCGGCGGATGAGACCGGGCGCTCAATTTACTTGAAGCGGCTCGTCGCGATAAAGGATTGGGCTCGTCCACTGCATCTACCGGAAGACCGCATCAGCTATCACGTGCTTGAGGCGGTCAATCCCGCCGATGCGATCCTCAACTACGCGGAGCACAATGACGTCGGACACATCGTCGTTGGCGCCCGAGCGTCGTCGGCAATCCGCCGTCACCTCGGCAGCGTCTCGACCAAAGTCGTGGCACAGGCACTTTGCTCCGTTTCAGTCGTCCGGTTGAAAACCGTCGAGGAACAAGGGCGGCAGCCGCTTTGATGCGCATCGAAGTAACAGGGATCAATGACGGCCGGACTCATAGCTGTCGGATGGTTGTTCATCGACGAGAGGCCATGCAAAGCAGTGAACTGGCTCGATAAGACCAGCGTGAACACGACTGGTTGAGAGCGCCCCGGCGCCTGCGACCGAGATCCATCGTTCTCAGCAAGAATGTTGCGCGCTGGCGCAGCGGCCATCTGTTTTCTGTGCAGCGCTTGAATTTCGCGCGAACTTGGCCCGCTTTCGACGGACTAAATACGCCAATTCAGGTACGTTTCTTTCTACTTGCCCTGGATCAAGTCCATGACAGGCGGAAACGTCAGCAATACACCCACCGCCAACAAGGCGAAGGAAACAGAGACGACTTTTACCATTTCCACGTTCTTTTCGCCCCACCTGCGCGAAAGGATAAACCAGGCAACCAACCACACGACGACCGCGCTGGTCGAGACGCCGGACAGGCCACCGGTTGGCTTGTAGAACGTGAAGAAGTGATTGAGGGATGTAAACGCATCGCCGGCCAAGGCGAATATCCCCATCGCGGCAGATCCAATTCCGGCGGCCAGGATGGCGGCCGCACCTGGACCATTGGGAACCTCTTTAGTCCTGATAGGCGTGATATTGGCCATGACTATTGGCCCTCCTGTTCACCAGCGATGATCTCGATCATTGCGCCACCACGTACTGGAGCGTACTTGTTGAGAAACGCTCCAAAGGCTCCCGCGACTCCTGTTGCAACGAAAGCAACGACGGCAAAGCCGATGACGGCAGTGCGGATTTGCTTCTGCTTTGCCAAAGCCGGCCCGTATTTAGCAAAGACATAGGCGACCATGGTCATGGCAATTGGGGCAAGCCAAGCCACGTGTTCCTTCCACTCCATGCCCAAGCTATGCCACGCGGACGTCTTCGGGCTGGAGGTCAGTAGGAACTTCGGGTAATCGGCCAGATCGGTAACCCCTTCGGGCACGACCGCCCGGTACCATGGGTATACAATGTAAGCGCCCGACAGTACCGCACCCCAGGCAAGGACGACCATCACCGAGAGGTAAAGCAAAAGCAGATTGTGTTCTCTGGCGGTTGGGACCGACGCGGCTCCAGGCGCGGACATTCGATAGAGCTCGGCAAGCGCTGCCGAAAACGCCAGCATAAAAAGCGCCCCAAAACCCATACCGTGGAACACCGTCATAAGATCGCGAAAAGAGATTTCCATGATGTCACCTCCTACGTCGACATGATTTCGATTAGAAACCCCTGGGGCATTTCCGCTTTGATCAGGATCAATTCGTAATGATCGTCGTCAATGGCAGGGATTGGCAGCTGTACTTGAGCAATACTGATGACGATTTGGAGGATGGATCGCGGGGCTGGCAATCCGTGAAACACCGGCCCGATCGCCGATCTGCTCACCGGGGAGCACTCCTCCGGGAAGCGGCAACAGGCTCTGCCCCTTCAGCGACGGCCTGGCCAACCGCAGCGACAAGGCATGCGCATCGATGTTGACGGAGATCAATGATGGCCGGGATCATTGCCCGTCGGATGGCGGTTCAATTGAGGACAGGCAATGCAGACGAATGCTCAGTACGACGCCGGCGTCAACACCAGCGGCTGCTGCCCCAGGTTCAATCCCGAGGGCTGGGACGGTCGGGAACTGCATTTCAACGACAAGCGATTCGTCAAAGCCATGACCCGCGGCGTCATGCATATATCGATGAACATGGGCATCCGCGGGCAGTTCGGACGCCTCGCGCGACCTCTTGTCCAACACCTTCCCGTCAGGAGGCTGTGCGCAGGGTTTCGGAGGCATCGCCATCGGAGAACCTCCTCAACTCCGCGACGATATCGGCAGGCTTCCGATCAGCGCCGACTTTGCGCCAGGTGGATTGAGTGCCATTTCTCCGTAACTGTCGCGAGAGGATATCTATGGTGGCGTCGGAGGGACCCCCTTTGCGCTCGCTGACCCGTTGCCAGAGAACAAGCGGATCCGCTTCCAACCAGAATCCGGCGACAGCCACGCCCCTGTCACGTGCCGCCTTCTCGATAAGTTCACGATCGGCGGGCCTGTCAAACACGGCATCAGCGACAACCGATCCACCCTCCGCAAGGATCAGGCCGGCCCGCCATGCCATTTCGCGGTAGACGCGGTCGGAGACTTCTGGTCGATAGGCTCTATCCGGCAGCCTGGTTTCGGCCGGCACTCCGTGCATGGCCTTGCGGACGCGGTCGCTTTCGACAATGCGGGCACCGGGCGGCGCACCGATATGGGCGGCGAGCGCCTCTGCAATGGTCGTCTTGCCCGAACCGCTGAGGCCACCGATTGCGATCAGCCTTGGAGGCCCGCGTACGAGCAGAGTTCGAGCGAGTTCGAAATAAGATCTGGCCTCGGCAATCAGTCTGTCGGAATCGGCGCTGCCTTCCTCGACCTGCGTTGCGGTGACATGTGCGCGCACCGCGGCTCGAACGGCCATGAAAAAGGGCAGGAGGATGAAGCCATCCTCGTCGTCAGCCTCGTCGAGATAGCGGTTCATCACCAGATTGGCGAAGTCCGGAAAGCCACGGTGCCAGAGGTCCATCAACAGGAAGGCGAGATCGTAGAGTATATCTATGCTGGCGATCTGGTCGTTGAATTCGATGCAATCGAAGAGGCGGGGTTCGCCATCGAAAAGACAGATGTTGCGCAGGTGCAGGTCACCGTGGCACCTGCGGATCTTGCCGGCTGCTTCCCGGCGGTCGAGCAAACCGGCATGGCGGGCGAGGGCGGTGCGAAAGGCCTCGGCAAAAGTCTCGATCTCCACTTTTGTGAAAACATGGCTGGTCTCAAAGCCGGCCTCATTGATGTCCAGCACGCCCGAAAGGTTGGATGAGCCGCTGCCATCGTGGATCGTCGGGGCGGTACGGTGGTAGCCGACGATCATGCGGGCAACCGCGGTCATCAGCGCCGGCGACAATTCTCCGCCAGTTGCCATCTGATCGAGAAGCTTCGACTGATCGAGGCGGACCATCTCGATTGCCGCATCGACCATTCGGCCGGCGCCATCGAACGCAAGTTCGCCGTCGGCCTCGCGTGTGATGCGACGCACACCCAGATAGAGGCCGGGTGCGGTCTTCGAGTTGAGTTCCACCTCTTTCTCACAAGCGGCCAGCGTGAGCGTCGGTGTCGAGAAATCGACATATGGCAACTTGACCGCGCGTTTCATCTTGTAGGCGCGTTGGCCGACCAGAAAAATAAGCGAGATATGAGTTTCGATCGCCTCGACCGACCCGGCCGTGTCATATGAAGCAGGATCGAGCAGAAAAGCGACAGCGGCTTGCTGGTCTTCAACGATCATGTCTGCCTCCTTTGTGCCGGTGTTGCGCGCCGGCGTCCCGCATCAGCGCGCTAGTGCTGCAGCGTCTGGACATAACCAGCCAACCCATGGATACGTTCCGTGGTGACGATTTCTCCACCGTTTTGGCCGTATTTCCTGGTATCGCCAGGAAGGAATTGGCGCCCCCAGACCGGCATGTCGCGATCGCCATGCTCCGGCACCGTGGTGCGGCCGTCGATCACCGCGAAAACGCGCCTGCACAATTGGCACTGTGGGACGTCTGTCAAAGATCAGTCACTGCCGAGGGCACTGTGCGAATCTTGTACCCTGTAAGGGGGCTTGGTCAATGCAGGCCGAACTCGCGCAACAATTCCTCGCGATAGCGCACGAACCTGGTTTCGCTGCGGTCGCGCGGACGTGGCAGGTCGACGTCGATCAACCGCGCCGCACCGCCTTTCTCCTTGGGCAGGATCAACACCCGGTCGGCAAGATAGATCGCCTCTTCCAGATCATGGGTGACCATGACCATGGTGACGTTCTCCTCGCTCCAGATGCGAGCCAGTTCTTCTTGCATGCCGATCTTGGTCATGGCATCGAGAGCGCCTAGCGGCTCGTCGAGCAGCAGGATCTCGGGCTGCACCGTCAACGCCCGGGCAATGCCGACGCGCTGGGCCATGCCGCCGGAAAGCTGCCGGGGAAAGGCGTCGGCGAATTCGGCGAGACCGACGAGCGCGATGTAGAAGCGGGCCTTCTCCTCGGCGTCCGCCTTCGCGACGCCCCGCACCTCGAGACCGAAGGCCACATTGCCGAGTACGGTCAACCAGGGAAGCAGGCGCGGTTCCTGGAAGATCACCGCCCGCTCGGCGCCGACACCGTCGACCGGCTTGCCGTCGATCGCGACACGGCCACTGTCGGCGGCCTCCAGCCCGGCAAGGATGCGCAGCAGCGTGGTCTTGCCCGACCCGCTGGCGCCGACGATGACCAGGCATTCGCCGGAACGGACATCGAGGTTGAGCGTGCGCAGAACGGCAAGCTGACGTCCGCCGAGTGTGAATGATTTCGACAAGTCGCGGATCGAGACCTCTCCACCGCCTTTGGTGCCAGTCATTTCAGTCCCCAGTCCATCTCAGCTGTCAGTTCGTCTTGGTTTCGCCGCGCCGATACAGAATGTCCGCGGCCTTCAGTTTGCCCTTGGCCAGGCGGCCGTCCCGCTCCAGTACGCTGACCCAGAAGTCGATGTCGCGGTCGGTCGCTTGTGCCCCTTCGCGCAGACCAAAGCCGGTCCAGTAACGCGCCAGGTCGCCATTTTCGCCGCGCTTGTCGAGGATGCTGGCGAGCACCTTGCGCGCTTCGTCCGGGTTCTGCCTCGACCAATCGGCGGCGCGGGCAGACTGTTCGACGAAGTGACGGGCAGCTGCCGGGTTGGCGGCGATGAAGTCGCGCCGCAGCACGACGAAGCCGCCTGCGAGTTCGCCCAGCACGTCCGTATCGTTGAACACGCCGCGCACGCCGCCATTGGCAACCAGCGCGCCGGCGAAAGTTGCCTGCCAGTAGCCGAGCCCAGCAATATCGACCTGATGCGAGCGTAAGGTCTGCTCGAGCTGTGGACCAGGCACGACGACGAGGTTGGCGGCATCGGGCGGCAGACCGACGCTGTGCAGTGCTTCGCGTACCGTATAGTCGAGATGGGCGCCGAGTGTGTTGACCGAGATGGTCTTGCCGGCAATATCGGCGATCGATTTGATCGGGCTGTCCGCGAGCACGTAAAAGACGCTTTTCACGTCCTTGTTGATGCCATTGCTCGGGTAAGCGGCGACGAAGTCGTTGCCGCCGGAGATGGAGTTGATCACAGCGGCCGTGGCTGCCGAACCGAGATCGACGCTGCCGGAGGAAAGTGCAAACAACGATTCCGGGCCGCCGGTGGCATAGCCGACATTCTCCAGCTCGACACCGAGGTCCTTGTAGTAGCCGAGCTCGTCGGCCAACTCATGCGGGGAGATGCTGCCGCGGCTGGCGAGGTAGCGGAATTTGACGGCTGCGGCTTGCGCGAAAGCGAAGCGGGGCAGGCCGGCGGCGATGATGCCGGCGGCAACGGGAGCGCTTGCAAGCAGGGAACGGCGCGTGATTTTCATGATCAGGTCTTTCCTGGGATGAGAGGAGGGGCTGCTCAGTTGACGGTATTGCTCCAGCGGCACAGCCGCCGCTGCAGCATAACCAGAACCTGGTTGGCGATCAGGCCGAGGCTGGCGAGGATGACGATCGCCGCGAACATCAGCGGGATCTGGAAATTGTACTGCGCGTTCATCACCTGGAAGCCGATCCCCTTGTTGGCACCGATCATCTCGGAGGCGATCAACAGCAGCAGTGCCGTGGTGGCGCTGAGCCTCAGTCCAACGAAGATCGACGGCACGGCGCCGGGCAATACGACCCGGCGGAACACGGTGAGCCGCGTCGCGCCGTAGACACGCGCCATCTCGAGCAGCTTCGGATCGACTTCCTTGACGCCGCTGGTGGTGTTGAGCAGCAGCGGAAACAGTGTCGCCCAGAAGATCACAAATATTTTGGAGGTTTCGCCGAGCCCGAGCAGCAGGATGAACACAGGGTAGAGAGCCAGTGCCGAGGTCTGCCGGAACAGCTGCAGTATCGGGTCGAGCGCGGTCTCGACCGCGCGCACCTGGCCCATGAACAGGCCGAGCGGAATGGCGACCGCGACGGCTGCTGCGAAGGCAATGCCGGCACGCTGCAGGCTGATGGCGATGTCGCCGAGCAAGGCGCCGCCGGCGAGCCCTTTCCACAGAGCAGCAGCGATCATGTCGATGGGCGGCAGCACAGCGGCATTCACCCATCCAACGCTGCTCGCCACCTGCCACAGCACCAGAAACCCCACGAGGACGCCGTAACGTGACAGGAAGCGGCCTGCGGTCAAATTGCCGAGGCGCAGCAAATCGATACCGATGTTGGTCCGGTCTCTGTGCGTGCCGATGACGGTCGGCTGTTCGACGTTCTGCAAAGTCATCGTCTTGCCCTTCGCTTCAGAGGGTTATTCGGCGGCCAGCACGGTCGAGCGTGCTGATGCCCACGGGTTTTCGGGACGTCGGAGGCCAAGGTTCTCGCGCAGCGTCCGCCCTTCATAGGCGGTGCGGAACAGGCCGCGGCGCTGCAGCTCCGGAATCACCAAATCGACAAAATCGTCGAGCGCGCCCGGCAGCCACGGCGGCAGGATGTTGAAGCCGTCGGCCGCCTCATTGGTGAACCATTCTTCCAGTTGATCGGCCACCTGGGTGGCGCTGCCGATGACTGTGTAGTGGCCTCGTGCCGTCGCCACCCACTGGTAGAGCTGGCGGATCGTGAAGTTGTGCTCGTCGGCAATCTGGCGGATCAGCGCCTGACGGCTCTTCATGCCTTCCGTTTCCCTGCTCGGTGGCAGCGGTCCGTCGAGCGGATAGCCGGTGATGTCGAGCGCCTGGCCGGCCAGCGCGTTGAGCAGGGCGACGCCGTCCTCGGGCAGGATGAGACCATTCAACTGCTCATATTTGGCGCGGGCTTCTCCCTCGGTACGGCCGACGAAGGGTGCCACGCCAGGCATGATCAGCACCTGGTCGGGATCGCGACCGACGCCCGCCACGCGCGCCTTGATGTCGCGGTAGAACTCTTGTGCCGTCTCGAGCTTTTGATGAGCGGTGAAGATCACCTCGGCCGAATGCGCGGCCAGCCCGCGCCCATCCTCGGACTGCCCGGCCTGCACCACCACCGGATGCCCCTGCACCGGGCGCGGCACGTTGAGCGGACCCTTGACACTGAAATGCGCCCCCTTGTGATTGACGTCGTGCAGCTTGTCCTTGTCGTAGAAGCGGCCCGACTGCTTGTCGCGGATGAAGGCGTCGTCCTCCCAGCTGTTCCACAGCGCCTTGACGGTCTCGACATGTTCATGCGCCCGGGCATAGCGGTCGGCATGGTTGGGCTGGACAACGCGGTTGAAGTTCTGGGCGGTCTCGTCGCCGGCCGAGGTCACCACATTCCAGCCGGCACGGCCGTTGGACAACAGATCAAGCGACGCGAATTTGCGCGCCAGCGTATATGGCTCCTCATAGGTGGTGGACGCGGTGGCGATGAAGCCGAGATGCGTGGTGAGCGGCGCTAGGGCCGCAAACAGCGTCACTGGTTCGAAACCAACGATCTTGGCGTTGCCGCCTTCGCGCGCGCCAAGCCCGACCGTCAGATTGTCGGCGAGGAAATAAGCGTCGAACAGGCCGCGCTCGGCGGTCAATGCAAGCTGCTTATGGAATTCGAAGCTCGTGGCGCCGTCGGCCGGCGCGTCGGGATGGCGCCAGGCGGCAATATGCTGTCCGCCACCAGGCAGGAAGGCGCCAAGCTTGATCTTTCTGGGCATCGTCAGTTCCCTTTGTTTCCTTTGTCGCATGGAGTTGAAGGAGGTTCGCTCTGCTCAGGCGGCCTTGATCCTCGCCGGCTTGGCTGATTTCGTACGGCTGACGCTGCGCCGTCCGTCGACTGCAATGGGCACGTCACCGTCGACAGTGGCGCGGCGCACGACCCGGCGCTGATCGCCGTAGTCATTGACGGCGTAGTGCTGCGTCGCGCGGTTGTCCCAGATCGCCACGTCCCCCGCTCGCCAACGCCAGCGGACGGTGTTTTCAGGGGCGGTAACGTAGGATTGGAACAACTCGTAGACCCTGTGGAAGTCGCTTCTGGACAAGCCAACGAACCGCTGCACGAAATTGCCCAGAAGGAGGGTGCGCTCCCCGGTCTCCGGATGCACCCGGACAACGGGATGCTCGGTCTCGTAAATCGTGGAAGTAAACACCTCATCGAAGTGTTTTGTTTCGGCTTCGGTCGCCCGGGGTCTCACCGCGGCGTAGTCATAGGCATTGCTGTGAACGGCCCAAAGATCGTCCGCGAAACGCTTCAGCGTTGGCGGCAAACTCTCATAAGCTGTGGCCGTGTTTGACCAGATCGTGTCGCCACCAGCCGACGGAATAACCACGCCGCGCAAGACCGAGAACTTGGGATAGGCGTCAACGAAGGTGACGTCGGTATGCCACTGGTCGGCGCGCCCGCCACCGCGGCTGGAGTCAAGCTCGAGGATCGACGCTGTGCCGACCACAGGCCCTTGCGTCGGATGCGGAACGAGGTCGCCGAGCTGTCGGGCAAAACGCTCCTGCTCGGCATCGTCAAGGTGCCCCTGGTCGCGGAAGAACACGACCTTATGGCGCAGGAGAAGCTGATTGATTGCCACCACGACCGCATGTGGCAGGTCACCGGATAGATGTACGTTGCGGATCTCTGCACCGACACGTGCTGTGAGTGGCGTGACGTCCACTTCCAGTGCGGCTGCATTGGTGAGATCGGGATTTGTCATGGTAATCTCCAGGCGAATTGAGCGTTGGTTGGGGAGTACTCAAACTGGCCGATGGCCTGCCGGCGTAGGGAGGAACTGGCCGATATTCTTGGGCATAATGGTTCGGTCCTGTCGGCTCTTGGAAAAAGTCAGTCGCAGTCACGACAACGACGACAGAGTAGTCATTCTACAAATTCTATAGAGAAACCAGATTGCGTGTTTTACTCTGCTATTGAAAATTCTCAGTCGATAAAGCGCGAAGAGGATGGCTGAGATGCCAAGCCGACCGGCGCACGGGCTTAAGGTTGAACCGAGCAAGGCAACTGAAACCGGCTGACAACCTAATCTTAGTCTGAGGTGCGAAGCGAAGGCTGGAGAAGGCAAGGCAACCGCAGACGTTGCCGGCGGCAGCATTTGCCCAAAGCACAGTTCATCCGGCGCCATGATTGAGCCTGACGTTCCGTGCCTTCTCGGGTGTGACGCGGACTGAAGCTTTTCGCCGCAGCTTCAGATGCCTTGGTTGAATCGATCGATTCTGAAATCGCCGAGCGGCGTTTCACAACGGTCAGTCATGATGAGTTCGGCCATGGCGTCGCCCACGCCCGGGCCGAGCTGGAAGCCGTGTCCGCTGAAGCCGAAGGCGTGGAACAGGCCCGGCGTCGTCGCCGAGCGCCCCATGACCGGCAGCATGTCCCTGATATAGCCCTCGCAGCCGGACCATGTGCGGATGACTGCGACCCGGGCGATTGCCGGCAGCAGCCGCGCGACGGCGCGCAATTGCAACGCAAGGCCCATGGGATCGGCGACCGCATGGCCTGGATCGAGGCTTGCCGACACTCTTTCGGCCGCGCCGCCGAAGACGATGTTGCCCCGCTCGACCTGGCGCAGATAGGCGCCATGCTCCTTGTTGCGCGTCCAGATGCCCACCACCGGCAGAATCCGATTGGGCAGCGGCTCGGTAACACCCATCTGCGGACCGCGGGCGTCGATCGGTACCTCTTCGCCGAACTGTGCGGCAATGCGCGCGCCCCAGGCTCCGGCGGTGTTGAGCAGGCAGTCGGCGGCGAATGCACCTTTCGAACTGGCGACAAGGAAACCGCAGCCCGTGTACGTGATCTTGTCCACCTCGGCTTCCTCGACGATTTCGGCGCCGAGCTTGCGTGCAGCTTCGGCGAAGGCCCGCGCGATCAGCCGCGGATTGGCGCTGCCATCTTGCGGCGAGAACGACGCCGCGATCGCCTCGGGACCGAGTCCGGGAAAGCGCGCGCTAATCTCGCGTGGGCGGAGTTCCTCCAGATCGAGCCCCCACGGTCGCGTGGCTTGCGCATAGGCCCGCATGTCGGCAAGGCTTCCTTCATCGAAGATCAACCGGATGTGACCGGTGGCGCGAAATTCCACGTCACGGCCAAGCATTCTTTCGGCCTTGCCCCACAGCCTGAGCGAGCGGTGGGCGAGTGGAAGCTGGGACAGATGGCGCCCCGTGCGCCGGATGTTGCCGAAGGAGGCGACTGTCGCTCCGGTGCCGATCCGGTTGCGCTCGACCAGCGTTACGCGCGCGCCACGCCTAGCAAGGAAATAGGCCGAAGCCGTTCCCATAAGCCCGCCGCCCAGCACGATCACATCCATAGTCGTTTCCCAGTGCAGAGCGGCTGATCCTTGGATGTGCCCATCTTGTTCGCGCCGCGGTGTTGCGTCAAAGATGCGTTTGGACAGAAGCCATAAGCTCTACCTATGGAGTGGCAATGCGGGCCCGGCAGCTTGAAGTCTTCATCGCCGTCATGCGCGCGGGCACCGTGACTGCCGCGGCCCGGATGCTGAACATCTCCCAGCCCGCCTTGAGCCAGATCGTCATCCACACTGAGGATGAACTCGGCTTCACGTTGTTCGAGCGCGTCAAGGGCCGGCTGCGGCCGACCCCGGAGGCGCTCGAGATATTCGCCGATGCCGAGAGGCTGTCGGCGGGGCTGGAGGGTTTGCGCCGCAAGACTACCGACCTGCGTCTTGGCCGGACGGGGCTGGTGCGGGTCGCGGCCTCGCCGCCGCCCGCCATGGCGATATTGCCGCGCGCTTTCACCGGCTTTCGGGCGCAGCATCAAGAGATACTGCTACGGTCTCATATGGCTCCGATCGCCGCGATCGTCGACATGCTGCGTGCCGGCGACGTCAGCCTCGGCGTGGCCATGGACGACCGGCTGCCTCCGGACATCGAGGCGGAAGTGATCGGCAGCGTCGGCTTCGCCTGCCTGCTGCCGACCGGGCATGGGTTGGCCGGGAAGACCGAGCTGACGCTCGCCGATCTCGCGGTCGAGGACTTGATATCCTATCGCGGAAACACCCGCCCCGCCGACGAGTTGGCCCATGCCGCGCGCGCACAAGGTGTGGCGCTTTCGCCGTCGCTTGAGATCGATGTCTCCATTTCGGCAGTCGGCTTCGTCCAGGCCGGTCTGGGCATCGCGCTCGTCGACGCGTTGCTGCCCTGGCATCAGTTTGCCGGGATTGCCGTCCGGCCGCTCGCGGCAGGCCCGGAGTTTCCGATCGCGCTGCTGACGTCGCGCACGCGGGCTCTTTCGCGGGCCGATGAGATGATGCGCGATCAAATCCGTGCGGCCTGCTCCCTCGTGCTGGGCACTAACAAGGCAAGGGCATAAGCAAGACTTATATCGTTCGTCGTCATCCGTCTTGGACCTCTCCCACCCGGCCATGCCAGTTTTCAGCAGGCAGACGGGAAGGGACGCGGCATGGACGGTGCCATCGCTTGCACGGCGGATGAGGTGCAAAACGAAGCCGACTGGAAGATCGGCGTCGACATCGGCGGGACATTCATCGATTTCTGCGCGCTGGAAGCCCGTTCCGGACGGGTCGCCTCGCTGAAAGTGCTGACGACGCCGGAAGATCCGGGTGCCGAACTGATCACGGGCCTCACGCTTCTTGGCGAACGTGAAGGCTTCGATCCTACCCGCATGACGCGCTTCGTGCACGGTACGACCGTCGGCATCAACACGATCATCCAGCGCAAGGGCGCAGCGCTCGCGCTGTTCACCAATGCCGGCTTCGAGGACGTGATCGAGCTGGCGCGGCTGCGAATGCCGGACATGTATTCGCTCTTCTGCTCGCGGCCGGAGCCGCTGATCTCGCGCGACATGGTCTTCGGCATTCCGGCCCGCATGCGTGCCGATGGGAGCGAATCCCAGGCGCCGGACATGGCGGCGGTAAAAACAGCGGTGGCAGTGGCGAAGGCGAACGGGGCGCAAGGTATCATCGTGTCTTTCCTCCATGCCTGGCGCAACGCCGCTCAGGAAGCCTCGGTGAAGGCGGCGATCGCGCGTCTTGCGCCCGAGCTATTCGTCTTCTCTTCGGCCGAGGTCTGGCCGGTCATCCGTGAATATGAGCGTAGCTCGACCGCCATCCTCAACGGCTATGTCCATCCGCGCGTCTCGGGCTATTTGACGGCGCTGGAAGAGCGGCTGAAGGACCACGGCGTGCCGGCACGCCCCATGCTGACGAAGTCGAACGGTGGACTGATGAATGCTGCCGAAGGCAAGCGCGCCTGCGTGAACATGCTGCTGTCGGGAACTGCCTCCGGCGTCATCGGCGCCTCGTGGCTGGCGCGTCAGGCCGGAGAGGACAAGATCCTTACCCTCGACATTGGCGGAACCTCGGCCGACTTCGCTCTCATCATCGACGGCGAGCCGCAATTCGGGACAGGCGAGCTGATCGGCGAATTTCCGCTCCATATCCCCTCCGTGTCGGTGAGCTCGATCGGTATCGGCGGCGGCTCCATCGCCAGTGTCGATGCGCAGGGGGTGCTGCGGGTCGGACCGGAATCGGCCGGTTCGACGCCAGGACCCGCGTGCTACGGGCGTGGCGGCGAGCGGCCGACGGTGACGGACGCGATGGTGGTGTGCGGATGGCTTGGTCACAGCGAGATGGCCTATGGCCAGCTCAGAATCGATACCGGCCTGGCGCATCGTGCGGTCGGCGAGCTTGCCGCCGGGCTCGGCCGGCCCATTGAGCAGACCGCGCAGGCGATACTCGACATCGCGGTGTCGGAGATGTTCGTCGAGGTCGAGAAGCTTGCTTCGCGCGCCGGCGTCGATTTGCGCGATTTCACGCTGATGCCTTTCGGCGGCGGCGGCCCGATGCTCGGCGCCTTTCTTGCCCGCGAGCTCGGCATGAAGCGCGTCATGGCGCCGCGCCGTCCTGGTGTGGTGTCGGCGTTGGGCGGTCTGGTGGCGGATCTGCGCGGCGACTTCATCCGCACGGTCTTCACCCCATTGTCGGGCGCTATGCTGCCGGCAATTCGCGAGGCGTTCGAGGCGCTCGCGCATGAGGGGCGCGGCTGGCTTGCGGCGCAGGGGCACGACTCGGCAGCGGAACTGACTCTCTCCTGCGACATGCGCTACTTCGGCCAAAGCTATGAGATCGAAGTCGTCCTTTCGCCGCAATGGCTGACAGACGGCGACGTAGCCGCTATCGAGCAGGCCTTCCATCTTACCCACCAGCGGCTTTACGATTTCCACGATCCGGACGGCGAGATCGAGCTTGTGGATATCAGGCTGTCTGCCATAGGCGCCGGGCCGAAACTCTCGCTTCCGGAGACCGAAGAGGTGGACGTTGCGGCCACCCCGGCGCGCCGTCTCCCGGTCTACACCGGTGCGAGCGTCGAAACCGTCGATCTCCACGACCGCCAGGCTCTCGTGTCGGGCAGCACATTCGACGGACCTGCCGTGGTCGTTCAGGAAGACACCACTTTCGCCATTCCCGCAGGAGCGCATGCACGGGTCGACCGCTATCTCAACCTTCTGTTGACCTTCGCGGAGTGAGGCCATGTTTGATCGGACAAACCTTCAGGTTCTCGCGAACCATGCCCGCGCGGCGGCTGAAAACATGGCTCATACGCTGCACCGCACAGCGCACTCCGCCTTCGTCAAGGAGACGCAGGATTTTACGGTCATGCTGATGGATCGTTCGGGAGCGACCTTCGCCGTGCCGATGGAGCTTGGCGCTACCTGGTATCCGGGGCTTTCCTATCACCGCGCTATCGCGATGGTCGGCGACTACCGGCCGGGTGACGTTGCCTTCACCAACGATCCCTATTCAGGCCACGTCGCCACGCACGCGCCCGACACCCATTTGTGGAAGCCCGTCTTCGTCGATGGCGAGATCGTCGCCTGGACGGGAGGGCACATCCACAATACCGACATGGGCGGCGCGGTGCCGGCCTCGCTCAGCCGCGCGCTGACCGAAATTCATCAGGAGGGTATCCGCTTTCCGCCGATGAAGCTGGTGCGGGAAGGGGTCTTCGATGAGACGATCCTGCGGATCATGAGCACCAATGTGCGCAAGCCAGATCTCAACATCGGCGACATCAAGGCGCTGGTCGGCGCGCTCAACACCGGCGAGCGCAAGGTCCAGGCAATGGTGAGGAAGTTCGGCAAGGCCGGCTTCGTTGAAGGCGTTGCGGGTCTTCTCGATCATGCGGAGGCGCAGGCGCGCGACGTGCTGCGCTCCATGCCCGACGGCACATGGGAATTCTGCGACTATGCCGACGAGGATTCCGTCGAGGCCAATCCGTGCCGGCTGAAGCTGACGCTGACGATCAAGGGCGATGAGGCGGTGCTCGACTTCACCGGCTCCGATCCGCAGCTCGGCTCCTCGCTCAACGTGCCTTCGGGCGGCGACCCGCGACACACCATGCTTTTGGTGGGTGTCTACTACGTGCTCTACACGCTCAATCCGAAGATCCTGCTCAACACGGGTCTGACGCGGCCGTTCACCTGCATCGCACCCACGGGGTCGGTGCTGAATCCGATACACCCCGCGGCTGTCGGCATGCGCTCGCTGACCTGCGCCCGGCTGCGGTCGGTCATCTTCGGCGCCTTCTCGCAGGCACTGCCGGAGCGCCTGCCCGCGGCGCCGGCCGGCAACAACTGCATCGTCAACGTCATGACCACGGACGAGCGCACCTACCGGACCATCATCACAGCGGTGAATCCGGTGGTGGGCGGCGGCGGGGCGATGCCGCATCGCGACGGGACCAACGGATCGGGCGCCGATGCCGCCTATCTCAAGAACACGCCGATCGAGATCACGGAGACCGAGACCCCGGTCGAATTCGTGAAATACGGGCTCGCCAAGGACAGCGGCGGGGCGGGCCGCTGGCGCGGCGGGCTGGCGACCGAGATGGCCTTCCGCGTCTTTGCTCCCGACTCCAGGATCACGGCGCGTAACCGCGACCGCAGCTTCTTCCGTCCCTGGGGCGTGCTGGGCGGCAAGGCCGCCGGCCTGTCGGACATGGTCGTCAATCCAGGGACCGAGCACGAGCGGCGGCTGGGCAACATCGACACCGCGGTTCTGCAGCCCGGCGACGTGCTCGAGATCCGCTCCGCCGGAGGCGGCGGGCGCGGCGATCCGCATCAACGCGAGGCCTGGCGGGTCGCGCAGGATGTGCGGCGCGGCTATCTTTCGCCGGGCGCGGCCAAACGCGACTACGGCGTCGTCCTCCGGGGCGGAGGAGTTGACGAGCAGGCGACGAGGCAATTGCGTGCGCATCACGAGCCGGCCGCCGGACATTTCCATTTCGGTCCGGAGCGCGACGGCTACGAAGCCCAGTGGACGCCGGCGGCGTATGACCGGTTCACCGCGATACTAGGGGTCTTGCCGATCCACTGGCGCTTCTTCGCCAAGACGGAAATCTTCCGCCGTATGAAGGGACGCTCCGGGCCGGAGGGTGTCCAGGCGGCTTTCGATGCCGTTTGCGAACGCTTTCCCGAACTGCCGCGTCCTCACCCTGTGCGAGAGGCCGCGGAATGATCACGGCCGGCCGCATCGTCCGGCTGGCCGAGCGCGACCGGGCGGCGGTGCATTTCTTTCTCGATGGGCAGATCGATAGTGCTCTCGTGGGAGATACTGTGTTGACCGCGATGCTGGCGTCAGGACACGCCTTGCGAATGTCCGAGTTCGGACCCGAGCCGCGCGCCGGCTTCTGCCTGATGGGAGCCTGCCAGGATTGCTGGATATGGCAGGAGGAGGGGCCGCGCCTGCGGGCGTGCACAACCCTGATCGCCGAAGGCATGCGGTTGCGCACCACGCCGCCGCAGAGTTGGCCGTGAGTGAGGCCCCGTCGTCCCGAATCGTGGTCGTGGGCGCTGGCCCGGCCGGCATAAGGGCGGCGGCGGCTCTTGTCGATGCGGGCCTCCATCCGGTGGTGATCGATGAAGGGCAGCGCGCCGGCGGCCAGATCTATCGTCGCCCACCTGACGGGTTCGTACGCACGCCGGAGCAGCTGTACGGGTCGGAGGCGGCGAAGGCGCGCGCATTGCATGCGCTCTTCGACCGACTGGCCGAGGAGGGGCGGCTCACCCATTGCGCGGGAAGCTCGGTCATCGCAGTCCAGGGAGGTCGGCTGCACGTGCTGGGGGAGGGCGGCATGCAGCTAGTCAGCTATGACCGCCTGATCCTTGCCACTGGCGCATCCGACCGTGTCGCTCCGGTCCCGGGCTGGCAGAGCGCCGGCGTCTACAGTCTTGGCGCGGCGCAGATAGCACTCAAGGCGCAGGGCGTGGCGCTCGGGCGGCGTATCGTCCTGATCGGATCGGGGCCTTTGCTGACGCTGGTCGGCGCCCAGCTTGTCAAGGCTGGAGCGAATGTGGTTGCGGTGCTGGATACCTCCTCCTGGCGCCATCAGGTGCGGGGGTTCTGGGGATTTGCCGCCCGGCCGTTGGTCGCGCTGCGCGGCGTGGCCCTGCGGGCGAGGCTCGGCGGCCGCTACCATGCGGGCGTGACGCTCGAACGGATCGATGCCGACGGGAAGGGTATCACAGCGATGCGCTGGCGCGACGCCCGCGGAAGGCAGCACCTCACCCCATGCGACACCATAGGCATGGGCTGGCACTTGCGGGCGGAGACGCATCTGGCCGACCTGGCGGGATGCGCCTTCACCTATGATGAGCGGTGGCGGCAATGGCTGCCAAAGACCGACCGGATGGGGCGTGCCGGCAGGGGCGTCTACCTAGCAGGCGATGGGGTTCGTCTTTTGGGAGCGGACGGCGCCGAGGTCGCGGGGCGTCTGGCTGCGGCGGCATGCCTTGCTGATCTTGGATTTCCCGCGCCCTCCACGGCGGGCGATCTGCGCAAGCTCTCGCGGCTCGAGCGCTTCGCCCGCGGCCTGGCTCGCGCCTTTCCCTGGCCGGCAGCGATGGTGCGGGCACTCCCCGACGACGCGGTCGTCTGCCGCTGCGAGAATGTGACCGCCGCGGCCCTGCGCGAAAGCACAGATTTCGGCGGCAGCGAAGCGAACAGGGTGAAATCGCTGTCGCGCGTCGGCATGGGGCGATGCCAGGGGCGCTATTGTCAGTTGGCTGCCGTCGAACTTATCGCGGCACAGGCCGGCTGTACGCCTGGCGTTGTCGGCCGGTTCCGCGGGCAAGCGCCTGTCCGCCCGGCGCCTATCGGCGCCTTTCTGCGCGAAGGCTGATGCAGGTCCGGGCCGCCCTGGAATGTCTGCCTGTATCAAATCTAGAAATCGGCAACCTTCCCCCAGGCCGAAATGTCGAAGCGCCTGGGATCATAGGATTGCGGATCGACGATCGGTTTGGAGCCGGTCATCAGATCGGCGACGAGATGCCCGGCGCCGGGTCCGATGCCGAAGCCATGCCCAGAGAACCCGGCAGCCAGGAAGAAACCCGGAACTGTATCGATCTCGCCGATGGCAGGCACGCCGTCCGGCGTGCTGTCGATGTAGCCGGCCCAGGCCGCGCTGATCCTGGTCCGGCGCAGCGCCGGCAGCAGCTCGAGCGCTCGCGCGTGGGTCAGGCGGATGGTCGCCTGGTTCGGAGCCGGATCGAGAATACGCATCCGCTCCATCGGCGTCGGCCGGTCGAGCCGCCAGCGTCGGAGCGTTTCGTGGCCGGAGCGCATGCCTTGCAGGCCGCCAGGCGCGAGGCTGCGCCAGCGCTTCAGGAACATGGGCAGGAATTGCGGCGAGAAGCGCAACTGCTGCGGCGTCACGTCCACGCGCCCGCGTCCGCTTATGGCGAGCGTGTAGCCGCCATCGCTACGACACGTGGCCGAGATATTCGCCGTGTGCAGCGCATCCGGCAGACCCTCCGCGCCGGGCGATACGGACAGGATGGAGGAACGGATCGACGCCTGCGGAAAACGGAAACCGAATTGGTGGCAAAAGGAGGAGGCCCAGGCGCCGCCGGCCAGCACCGCCACCTTGGTCCGGATCGTTCCACTTTCGGTGACCACGCCGCTCAGGCGTCCGCCCTCGGTCTCGACACCGCGCGCGGCGCAATTCTGGTGCACGGAGCTCCCAAGCTCAAGGATGGCCCGGGCGACCGCGGGCGTGGCCCGCGATGGATCGGCGGTGCCGTCGGTCGGCGAGAAGACGCCGCCCTTCCAGGTCCGGCCCGTGGCGCGGCCTCGCTCGCTGGCTCCGGCGCCGTCGAGCATGTGCGTGGTGACGCCGGCCGTCCTGGCGAAGTCACGCCAGCGCGCCCAGCCGGCCAGTTCCGCCTCGTCATTGCTGAGATAGAGCAGACCGCAGCGGCGAAAGCCGGTTTCCGCTGCAAAACTGTCCCACAGATCGAGGCTGCGGGTCGCCATAGGCAACTCGCGGGCGTCGCGGTTCTGCTGCCGGCACCATCCCCAATTCCTGGAGGACTGCTCGGCGCCGATGCGTCCCTTTTCGACAAGCGCGACCTTCATGCCGCGCCGTGCCAGGTAATAGGCCGCGAAGACACCGACGATGCCGCCGCCGATCACCACCGCGTCCGCGGTCTGTGGCAGGTCGCCAGATGTCTCGATTTGCTGCAATGGTGCGCGCATGGTCTCTCTGCCTTGAAGTGCCAATCTACCGTGTTGCGCAGGCAGCCGCTGCCGCAGTTGAAGCCGAAGCAGAATTTTATTCCGGCAGCTCGGTCGAAATCGGGAGCCGATGCGTTTCAAAGCGCTGTCCGCTTGGATGGACAGGCCAGCGGGCTGTGGTAGTGTCAATGCCTATGAGCAAGGCAGCATTTTGTGCTGTGGCGTGCGTTCTGCGGAGACGAGCGTGAAACTGGATCGGATCGATATCAAGATTCTACACGAATTGCAGAAGAACGGCCGCATCACCAATGTGGAACTGGCTGATCTGGTGCATCTGTCGCCGAGCCCGTGCCTGATGCGGGTCAAGAAACTGCAGTCGGAAGGCTACATCGAAGGCTATTCCGCGCAGGTCAATATCGGCAAGCTTGGCCAGACGCTGACCGTGTTCACCGAAATCACCTTGAAGAACCATCGCCAGGTGGACTTTGCCCGCTTTCTCGCGGTGGTGGAGAAGATCGACCAGGTCATTGAGTGCCACCTCGTGTCGGGCGGCTACGACTATCTGATGAAGTTCGTGGCCGCCGGCATCGGTGAGTATCAGACGATCATGGAGCGGCTGACCGACATGGATATCGGCATCGACAAGTATTTCAGCTTCGTGGTGCTGAAGTCTCCCATCGTCAAGGCGCATATACCGTTGCCCAGCCTGTTTCCTAGGTAAGGCTGCCGTTTCGTCAGCGATGGCCGTACTGGCTGACCAACTCGGGGTCGCGGACGAGGCCGTCGAGCCACGTCGGATCGAGCTTAGGCACGGAGGAGAACAAAAGCTTGGAATAGGGGTGGGTGGGCGCCTTCAGCTTGTCGGGCGTGATCTGCTCCACCCGTTCGCCATTGTACATAACCATGATTTCGTCGCAGATCGCTTCGACGACCGAGAGGTCGTGGCTGATGAAAATGTAGGAAAGGCCCAACTCGCGCTGCAACTCCTTGAGCAGTTCGATTACCGCGGCCGCCACCACTGTGTCGAGCGCCGAGGTGATCTCGTCGCAGATGATGAGCTTGGGTCCGGCCGCCAGGGCGCGCGCGAAGTTCACGCGCTGCTTCTGGCCGCCCGAGAGCTCCGACGGGCGACGGTAGCGCAGCGTCCTGGGCAGGCGGACCATGTCGAGCAGTTCATCGACGCGCTTCGAGCGCGCCTGCCTGTCCAGCCGGTGATAGAAGGCCAGCGGCCGGGAAATGATGTCCTCCACAGCCTTGGCCGGATTGAGCGCGGTATCGGCATACTGGAACACGATCTGCATCTCGCGCAACTGGTCCTGGCTGCGTTTCCCCGAGGCGCGCTCCAGTTGCTTGCCGTCGAAAACGATGTCACCGGCCGCCGCCGGATGGATGCCGGCGATGACGCGCGCGAGCGTCGATTTTCCGCAGCCGGATTCGCCGATGATGCCGAGGTTGCGCCCCTTCTCGACGACCAGGCTGACGGAATCCACAGCGCGAATGAGTGGCAGTCCGTTATCGCGGACCGCGCCATAACCTGCCGTCACATTGTCGATGCGCAGCAACGGCTTCACGGCGGCATCTGTGTCCGCATGTGCTTGCCGCGGCTTCGGTTCGAAGGCGGCCAGCAGTTCGCGCGTATAGGGGTGCTGGGCAGCCGAAAGAATCTGTGCCGTGGTGCCGGTCTCCTGCACTTCTCCGCCCTTGAGCACAACAATGCGGTCGGCGATCTGGGCGACGACAGCGAGGTCGTGCGAAACGTAGACACCCGCTATCCCGCCTGCCCGCATGACCGACTTGAAGGCCTTTAGCACGTCGATCTGTGTCGTCACGTCGAGTGCCGTCGTCGGCTCGTCGAAGATCATCAACTTGGGCTCGCCGATGAGCGCCATGGCCGCCGACAGCCGCTGCAATTGCCCGCCCGAAACCTGGTGCGGATAACGCGCGCCGATTCCTTCCGGATCCGGCAGCGACAAGGCCCTGAACAGTTTGACCGCGCGCCTTCGCGCCTGCTCGGGGGACATCAGTCCGTGGATGCGCGTAACCTCGATCACCTGCTCCATAATGGTGGACGAGGGGTTGAAGGAAGCCGCGGCACTTTGCGGAACGTAGGCAATGACGGTGCCGCGCAACCTGGCGCGTTCCTTTTCGGAAAGTGCCGCCAAGTTCTTGCCGTTGACATTGATGTCGCCGCCAGTGATGCGGCAGCCAGGTCGCGCATAGCCCATGAGCGAAAGCGCCACCGTCGTCTTGCCGGAGCCGCTCTCGCCGATCAGGGCGACGATTTCGCCATCGGCGATGTCGAGGCTGACGCCCTTGATGATTTCGACGACGCGTCCGGCATCGGTCGTCGCCTCGATCTGCAAGTTCCTGACCTCGACGAGATTGGTCATGCGTCCCTGTCCCTGATCTTCTGCGGCAGGTTGTCGATCAGCAGGTTGACGCTGATGGTGAGGCTGGCGATCGCCAGCGACGGAACGATGACGGCGGGCGCCGCGAAGGGCAGGCCGCCGATGTTCTCGCGCACCAGCGCGCCCCAGTCAGCGAGCGGCGGCTGCAGGCCGAGGCCGAGGAAGGACAGGCCGGAGAGCAAGAGCACGATGAAGACGAAACGCAGGCCGAAGTCGGCCAGCACCGGGCGGATGATGTTGGGCAGGATTTCGGATCCGATGAGATAGAAGGTGCTTTCGCCACGGACGCGAGCGACAGTCATGAAGTCCATGGTGTTGATGTTGACGGCGAGCGCCCGCGCGAAACGGTAGGCGCCGGGGATATAGATGACGGCGAGCGTCATGATCAGCGCCGGGATCGACGAGCCGACCGCGGCGACGACCACAAGGCCAAACAGCTTGCTGGGGATGGAGTTCATCGCGTCGAGGAAGCGGCTGAGACAGCTGTCGAACCATCCGCCGGTGACGGCCGCGATCATCCCCAGTACCACGCCCGAGAAGCAGGCGATGACGACGGCGGCGAGCGATATGCCGACGGTGTAGCGCGCGCCCATCAGCACCCGCGAGAGCATGTCGCGTCCCAGATAGTCTGAGCCGAGCCACAGGCCCTGACGCATCGGGCCGAAATAATCGTCGTCGACGATGTCGCCGATTGAATGGGGAGTGATGGAAGGCGCGAAGATGGCGATCAGTGTCCACGCCACGATGACCAGCGAGGCCACGACGCCCACGAGATTGTAGCTATGGCCTAGGAAGGACCGTCGGGAAGCTGCCGCGCGCGCCATCGTCACCTCAGCCTCGGGTTGGACATGATGGCGATGATGTCGGCAACCGTGATGAGCAAGAGGTAGCCGAGGCAGAAGATCGTCGCGCAGCTCTGGATCAGCGGCAGGTCGCGGGTCGCGACCGCATCGACCATAAGCTTGGCGATGCCGGGATAGTTGAAGATCGTCTCCACGATGATGACGCCGCCGACCAGATAAGACAGTGATAGCGCAACCGCGTTGACGATCGGCCCGAGTGCATTGGGAAGCGCGTGCTTGAGCACCATGCGGCTGCGCGAGGCGCCTTTGAGAAGCGCCATCTCGACATAGGGGGTGGAGAGCGTTTCGAGCACGGCGGCGCGGGTCATGCGGATCATCTGAGCGGAGATGACGAAGGTCAGCGTGATCACCGGCATCGCATAGATGCGTGCGAGGTCGGTCAGCGAATGCGCCTCGTTGACCGAGGACAGCGCCGGCAGCCATTTGAGATAAACGGCGAAAAGCAGGACCGCGAGGGTCGCGACCATGAATTCCGGCACGGAGATGACGCCGATCGAAAGGACAGTGACGGTGCGGTCGTAGAGGGAACCGCGCAACATGGCAGAGGTGATCCCCAGCGTCAGCGCCAGCGGTACCGAGAGCAGCGTGGTGATGCCGGCAAGCTCCATGGTGTTGACGAAGCGCCCGCCGATCAGCGCCGCGACAGGCATTTCATTGGCGTAGGAGGTGCCGAGATCGCCGTGCAACAGGCCGAGAAGCCAGCGCAGGAAGCGCAGGATTGCCGGATCGTTTAGATGCATGGCCTCGCGCAAGCCGGCAACCGCCTCGGGGGTAGCCGCCTGGCCAAGCAGGATCGACGCGGTGTCACCGGGCAGCATGCTGGTGGCGAAAAAAACGGCGAACAGAACGATCAGAAGTGTAACGACCGCGATTGCCAGCCGCTTCAGCACGAGGTTGAAAACCCCAGATGTCATGGAAGCGCTCCTGCGGTTGCGTTCGGCCAAGCCATGTTGCGCAAGTGGTGCCGGGGACCAGTTGGCCGGTCCCCGGCTGGCGCGTCTCAGGCTTCAAGCCAGAGATATTCCGCCATTGCGTAGCCCATCATGCCACCGAGCGGGTTCGCCTCCAAACCCTTCACCTTGCTGGAGAGGGCATCGACGTTGGAAATGTAGGCCGGGATGATGGTGCCGGCCTCCTCGGAGACCATGGTCTGCATCTGGCCGTAGATTTCCTTGCGCTTGGCCTGGTCGAGCGAGCCGCGCGCCTCGATCATCAGCTTGTCGAACTTCTCGGACTTGTACTGGCTTTCGTTCCAAGGCGCGTTGGAGGCGTAGAGGAGCGAGAACAGAATGTCCGGCGTCGGGCGTGGATTGATGTTGCCGAAATGGATCGGCGCCTTGAGCCAATAATTGTCCCAATAGCCGTCGGACGGTACGCGCTGGACGTCCAGCTTCATGCCGATGTCCGCGCCGGCGGCCTGGATGATCGTCGCCATGTCGATGGACGAGGTCGCGGCATCGGAGGCGACCACTGGGATGGACTGGCCGAGCAGGCCCGACTTCTTGAAGTGGAACTTGGCCTTGTCCGGGTCGAAAGCCTTCGGCTTGAGGTCGGCATTGTGGAAGATGTTCGCCGGCGAGACGGGCTGGTCGTTGCCGACTTCGCCAAGGCCGCGCAATGCCGATTTGACGATCTGCTCGCGGTTGACGAGGTATTTCATGCCGGCCACGAAGTCGGCCTTATTGCCCGGATCCATGTCGAGCCGAATGTTGAGGTCCGTGTAGTTGCCCGAGGTCGTCTTCGACAATTCGAAGCCCTGCTGGCCGCCGATGAGCTTCATCGCGCGCGGATTGATCGAGGCGGCGAAGTTGATGTCACCGGAAAGCAGAGCGTTGACGCGGGCGCTGTCGTCGCTGATGGCGATGAATTCGAACGAGTCGAGATAGGGCTTGCCCGACTTCCAGTAATTCTTGTTCTTGGTGACGACCGACCGCACGCCCGGTTCGAACGTTTGCAGCACGAAGGCGCCGGTGCCGTTGCCCTTGGAGAAGTCGGTGGTGCCATCCTGGACGATCATGAAGTGATGCAGCGCCAGGATCGTCGGGAGGTCGGCATTCGGGTCGGCAAGCGCGATTTCGACGGTCGATTTGTCGACCGCCTTGAAGCCAGTCATCTGCGCGGCGATCTTGGCGACCTTGGAGCCAACCGATTTGTCGAGATGGCGCTTCAGCGAGTAGATAACGTCTTGTGCAGTGAGGTCCTTGCCGTCGTGGAAGGTGACGCCCTTGCGCAGCTTCACGGTCCAGGTCTTGGCGTCCTTGCTGTCGAAGCTTTCAGCCAGTTCCATCTGCGTGACGCCGTCCTTGTCGAGGAAAGTAAGGCGGTTGTAGAGCGAGCAGCAGCGGACATAGTCGGTAGAGAGCGATGCCTTCGCCGGATCGAGCGTGTCGGCGGTCGAGGACGACCAGCCGGCGGCCTTGAAACTGCCGCCGGAAGCCGGCGTGGCGGCGACGGCATTCGTGGCGCGGCCGAGCACCAGGCTACCCGCGGCAATCGCGGCTCCACCGGCCAGCAACATCTTGAGGAGTTCGCGGCGGCTCGCGCCCCGCCGAATGGCGTTTTCGACCATGGCATCGTCTGCACCGGTCCAGTTCGTGATCTTATCGGTCATATCATTCCCCTTTCTGTTTGTTTTTCCGGTTCGCTCGTCTTGCTGCGGCTTTTCCGGGGTTGGGCTCAGCTTCGTTCCTTCAGGCTTTCCCGCACGGCCGCCGCCAACGCGGCCATCAAGGTGAAGTGGTAGTCGGGCACGGTGAAGCGCTCTGGCTCGATCGTGCCGCCATAGCCCTTCTGGGCATGCCGACGCTCGATCCAGCAATTGGTCAAGCCAAGCGCGCGAGATATGCCGATATCGTGATATTGGCTTTGCGCGACATGCAGGATGTCATCCTTGCTGTCGCCCCTGGAGGCCACGAAATCGAAGACCTTCCGGAAAAATGCTGGGTCTGGTTTCTCCGTGCCCGTATCGTCGGCCGTGAAGGTGGCGAAGAAGGGCGATCCCAGTTGTTTCTCAAAATGATCTAGCGCCCAGCGCCGGGCGTTGGTCATGGCGATCAATCTGTGCGATTTCGCAAGGTCCGCCAATGCTGCGGCGCTGTCTGGGAAACCTGTCCAAATGCTGGCGGAATCCCGCAGCCGTACGCCATATTTTTCCTCGGCGGGCAGGCCGAGCCGCCGCGCAATGAGCATGTACACACGTGCGAGATCGTCGGGGAATAGCCCGGCACCAGGCATGTAGCGGGCCTGCCGATACAAGGCCAGTGCGGCTTCGCCATCGATGGAAACGCCGGCTTCGGCGGCAATCGCGGCTAGGCAGGTTGTTATACCGCCTTCGAAGTCGATCAGCGTGCCAACGACATCGAAGGTCATGTATTTGAACTCGCTAAAGTCCCTGGCCAAACCTGGCTCTCCTCTGCGCGCGGCCGAATTGCATGTGTTGAACAGAACATAATTCCGTGCTGTCCGGGGCGTCGGTCTTTTTCGAAGGCTCTGAAATTCGGGCCTTCTGGCCTTGTCTTATGAGCAGTCTGGCACTTCCCCCGCGCTGGATTCGCCGAAAAGGCGTGAGGAGGCGGCACAAAATTGCGAAATCGTCTGCCCCGGCGATATTTCGAGACACGACATATTTCGCCGCCTTCATGCCATCACGTGGCGGACATCGGGATCGGCCAGCGTCTGGTCGAGGGTCCGGCGCGTGCGCTCGATGATCGCATCGATGTCGCTGTCGGTGCAGCAGAGCGGCGGTGCATAGCCGAGAACCCCATGCGCAAAGGCACGGATGATGAGGCCGTTGTCCCAGGCCCTGTCGAAGATGCGCCGCGCCGGCATGGCCGACGCCGGAAGCGGTGTCTTCTTCTGTTTGTCGACCACCAGTTCGATCGCGGCAAGCATGCCGCGGCCGCGTACCTCGCCGACCAACGGATGGTCGCTCAGGCTTGCCAGTCCAGCCATCAGGCGGGCGCCGGCCTTGATACCATTCTCCAGAAGGCCGTCTTCGTAGAGTTTCAAGACTTCGAGTGCGACTGCGGCGCTGACGGGATGGGCGGAATAGGTGTAGCCATGTCCGACCGTCGCGCTGCCCGCGGCATCGGCGATGACGTCATAGACATGATCGGACATGAATACCGCGCCCATCGGAACATAACCCGAGGTCAACCCCTTCGCGGTCGTCATGAAGTCGGGAATGATCTCTTCGTCCGTGCAGGCGAACAGGGGTCCGGTGCGGCCGAACCCAGTGATGACCTCGTCGGCGATAAACAGGATGCCATACTCGCGGCAGAGCTCGCGCATCGCCTTGATCCAGCCTTTCGGCGGGACGATTACTCCGCCCGAACCTTGGATCGGCTCGGCGTAGAAGGCGGCAACCCGCTCAGGACCGATCGCCTCGATCTTCGCCTTCAGCGCGCCGAGCGATGCGGCGATGATCGCGCTCCCGTTGTCACCCACCGGGTTGCGATAGGGATAGGGGGAGGGGACCTTGTGCTGCCATTCGAAGGGAATGCCAAAACCGGCGTGAAAGGTAGGCAGGGCGGTCAGGCCCGCGCCAACCACCGACGACCCGTGATAACCCTGCTCGATGGAAATGAACTGGTCGCGTTGCGGCTCGCCCCTGGCATTCCAGTAGTAGCGGACGAAACGGATCGTGCTGTCGACCGCGTCCGACCCGCCAAGCGTGAAAAAGACGTGATTGAGGTCGCCTGGCGCGCGCTCGGCCAGCTCCGAGGCGAGCCGAATGGCCGGCTCCGAACCGAGGTCGAAATAGGCGGTGGCGTAGGGAAGCTCGCGCATCTGCCTGGCCGCCGCCTCGACGATGCTGTCGTGGCCGTAGCCGGCATTGACGCACCACAGCCCCGCGAAGCCGTCGAGAAGCTGCCGGCCGGAGGCATCGGTCACGGTCGCTCCCTTCGCTGATTTCAGCACACGTACGCCAAGCGCCTTATGACCACGGTATGAAGAGACCGGATGGATGAGATGAGCGCGATCGAGTTCGATCAGGGAATTGGCGAGCATTGTTGTTCTCCGGCTAGCCTAGCGCCTGGTTGGCGAGGGCGTAAACTTTTGGCCTGGCGTGTTCCACGTCATTCTTCGGCGGACGGTCCATGGCCACGCCGCCGCCGACATGGGCGAGGCCGATTTCCTCGAGCCAGCCGGCTATGCCGGTCCCGCTGCCGGTATCCACGCGCAGGAAGGCGCCGAGACGCGACGTGGCGAAGAAGCCGATCAGGTCTTTGGCGGCCTCCGCGCTTCCCGCGATGACCGGACCGATCACCTCGCCGCGTCCGAACGGGCGGATCGCGGCATAGGCCTCGATGGCGCCATCGCGGCGGATGACGGCGAATTGCCCGCGCTCGGCCAGCGCATCGATCAAAGCTTCACGGTCGGCGCCGTAGGCGTCGCGGTCCAGCGCCTTGATTTCCGGGAGATCGGCGATGCCTGCGGCTTCCACGCCATCGGGCGCGCCAAGCCTGGCAACGCTGCCCTGATGTTGCCGGATCGTACCGGACGGCACGAAGCCGAGCTTTTCATAGAGAGGCATGCCGTCCGCTGTCGCGACGAGCCGTAGCGGGCGGTCCTCGGCAAGGGCGAAGGCCTGTTCCATGAGCCGGCGCCCGACCCCCTTGCCCCGCACATTCCTGTCGACGATCACCATGTTGATCATGGCGCAATCCGTGCCGTAGGGCGTTACCAGGATGGTTCCGGTGACGCGGCCCTGATGGTCAAGCGCGACCGCACCGTTCGAGAGCTGCAGCGCCATCTGCCAATCCTGCGCGCGATGCGGCCAATTCTCCTGGCGAGAAAGCATTACGGCTCCCTCGATATGGTCGGGCCCGAAGGCCTGGAGTTCGATGTCGCCCTGCTGCATGAGGCATCCTTCCGTCTAGTGCCCAAGTCTCGGCCATCGGCGCGCCTCAGATCATCTGAAGGCTCTGGCTTCGGCGGTATCTTTCGCCGTAGCGCGAGGGGTGTGCCGCATCTTGTGCTGGCGCAGTCCGCGGCGGAGGCGCTTCACGCCGATCGCGGCGCCGCGATCGGCAAGCCAGATGCTACAGCGTGCCAAACCAGATGGCGGATACGGAACTTTCTGCTTTCGTGAGGGCGATTTCGGTCAGGTGGATCGCCGGCTGCCGTCCTATGATGAAATACATCCCTGCACGGATGTATTTCCACCGGAGATCGACGAACATGGCTTCCTTCAGGCCCAAATACATTACCTTCGATTGCTATGGCACGTTGACCTTTTTTCAGATGGCGGAAGCGGCGCGCGACCTCTACGGCAGCCGCCTCGACGAACCGCGCATGCAGGAGTTCATCAAGAACTTCTCGGCCTATCGGCTTGACGAGATCATGGGCGACTGGAAGCCGTATGCCGACGTCATCCACAACGCGCTCGAGCGCACCTGCAAGCGCAACGGTGTTGCCTTCAACGCCGACGACGCGAGGATGGTCTACGAGCGCGTCCCGACCTGGGGGCCTCACGCCGACGTTCCGGCCGGCCTGGCGAAGGTCGCCAGGGAGATTCCGCTGGTCATCCTGTCCAATGCGATGGATGCGCAGATCATGTCCAATGTCGATAAGCTCGGTGCGCCGTTCCATGCCGTCTACACGGCTGAGCAAGCGCAGGCCTACAAGCCCCGTTTCAAGGCCTTCGAATACATGTTCGACAGGCTGGGCTGCGGCCCGCAGGATGTTCTTCACTGCTCGTCTTCGTTCCGCTACGACCTGATGTCGGCACATGATCTCGGCATCAAAAACAAGGTATGGGTCAACCGTGGCCACGAACCGGCCAACCCGTACTATGGCTATGTCGAGATATCGGACATTTCGGGTCTTGCAGGCGTGGTCGGTCTCTGAAACAGGCGGATTGCCAATGAAGTTCGTCTCCTACTGGCACGACACCGCCCCAGTCTTTTCCGGCGGGGCGCAAGGCCCGGTCGAGGGACACTACGATGCCGCCATCATCGGCGGCGGCTTCACCGGCCTTGCCGCCGCACACCGACTGGCAAAGGCCGGCGCGAAGGTGATCGTGCTGGAGGCGGAGCGGGTGGGCTGGGGCGCATCCGGGCGCAACGGCGGGCACCTCAACAACGGCCTCGCCCACAGCTACCTCTCCGCCAAGGCGGAACTCGGCAAGGATCGCGCAATCGCGCTTTACCGGGCACTGGACGATTCCGTCGACACCATAGAGGCGCTGGTCGCGGAGGAAGGCATCGATTGCAATTTCCGCCGCGCCGGCAAGCTGAAGCTCGCCTCCAAGCCGCAGCATTTTGATGCGATCGCCCGCAACTTCGAAGCCCTCCATGCCGAGGTGGATCCGGATACGGCGCTGCTGTCGGCGGCTGATCTCAAGTCCGAGATCGCTTCGCCCTTCCACGGCGCGATGCTGTCGAAGAAGAGCGCCATGATGCATATGGGCCGCTATGTGGCGGGTCTTGCCACTGCAGCCGCCCGCCACGGCGCCGCCATCCACGAGAATGCGGCGGTGACCGACCGCAAGCAGGCTGGCAAGCGGCATGAGCTGACCACTTCCCGAGGCCAGATCAGCGCCGACAATGTGCTGGTGGCGACCGGCGCCTACACCACACCCAATTTCGATTATTTCCGCCGCAGGATCATCTCTGTTGGCAGCTTCATCATCGCCACGCGCCCGCTGAGCGACGCCGAGATCGCCGCGACCATGCCGGGCAACAGGACATGCGTGACCTCGATGAACATCGGCAACTACTTCCGGGTCTCGCCTGACAAGCGCCTGATCTTCGGCGGCCGCGCACGCTTCTCCGCGACATCGGACCAGCGCTCCGATGCCAGGAGCGGACAGATCTTGCGGGCAGGCCTCGCCGCGATCTTTCCGCAACTCGCCAAGGTCGAGATCGACTATTGCTGGGGTGGGCTGGTCGACATGACCAAGGACCGCTTTCCGCGCGCCGGCTATCATGATGGGGTCTGGTACGCGATGGGCTATTCCGGCCACGGCGCGCAGCTGTCCACTCATCTTGGCATGATCATGGCCGATGCCATGCTCGGCCGCGAGGACCGCAATCCGCTGAAGGGGCTCGAGTGGCCGTCCATTCCCGGTTATTCCGGCAAGCCCTGGTTCCTGCCGATGGTCGGCCTCTACTACAAGGCGCTCGACCGGATTCAGTGATCGCCGCTCCGGGGCTTCAGCCAAATTGCCTCAGCCCAGCCCACCGATGTGGAAGCTCTTCATCTCGAGATATTCCTCGATGCCGGCCTGCGCCCCTTCACGCCCGAGGCCGGACTGCTTGACGCCGCCGAAGGGGGCCACTTCCATCGACACAGAGCCGGTGTTGAGACCGACCATGCCGAACTCCAGCGCCTCGCCGACGCGCCAGGCGCGTTTCAGGTTTTCGGTGTAGAAGTAGGAAGCAAGCCCGTAGGGCGTGCCGTTGGCCAGCGTGATCGCCTCCTCTTCCGTCTCGAAGCGGAAAAGTGGCGCGACAGGGCCGAACGTTTCCTCGCCGGCAAGTTGCATGTCCTTTGTGGCGCCGGTCAGCACCAGTGGCGCGACGTACTGAAGGCCGGCGGGCAATGCTGGCCTGGTTGTGACGATCGCAGCACCTTTGGCGAGTGCGTCCTCGACATGGCGGTTTATCTTCTCGACCGCTGCCGTGTTGATCATCGGCCCGATGGCGACGCCTGGCTGCGTGCCCGGCCCCACCGTCATGGCGTTGACGCGGGCGGAAAGCTTCTCGGCGAAGGCTTCATAGACACCGGCCTGGACGAGGATGCGATTGGCGCAGACGCAGGTCTGGCCGCCATTGCGGAACTTGGAGACCAGCGCGCCCTCGATGGCGAGCTCGAGATCGGCATCATCGAAGACGATGAAGGGCGCGTTGCCGCCGAGTTCGAGGCTGAGCCGCTTCACGCTGTCGGCCGCACCGCGCATCAGCAGCGAACCGACCCGCGTCGAACCGGTGAACGAGATCTTGCGAACGGCCTCGTTCGCCATGATCTCGTTGCCGATCTCGGCTGGCATGCCAGTGACGATGTTGATGACGCCGGCGGGGATGCCGGCGCGCTCGGCAAGCACGCCGAGCGCCAGCGCCGAATAGGGCGTGAACTCTGACGGCTTGATGACCACCGTGCAGCCGGCGGCCAGCGCCGGCGCGACCTTGCGGGTGATCATCGCATTGGGAAAGTTCCATGGTGTGATGATACCGCAAACGCCTACCGGTTCCTTCAGGACGATGATGCGGCGGTCGGACGTGGGCGAGGGGATTGTGTGGCCATTGATGCGGCGCGCCTCCTCCGCGAACCATTTGACGAAAGAAGCGCCGTAACGGATCTCGCCCCTGGCCTCGTCCAGCGGCTTGCCCTGTTCAGTCGTCAGGATCAACGCCAGATCGTCCAGGTGCGCCAGCATCAGCCCATGCCAGGCCTCCAGGAGGACTGCGCGCTCGGCGTTGGTTTTCTTTCTCCAATCGCGATAGGCGGAAGCCGCGGCCTCTATGGCCGCGCGGGCGTCCGGACCGGCCATGTCGGGCACCGTGCCGATCGCCGCCTGGGCCGCCGGATCGATGACGTCGACCGTCCTGCCGGAGCCGGCTGCGACCCACTGGCCGCCGATCAGGCCGGCTTCGCGGAAGAGACTTTTGTCCTTCAGGTTTTTCATCGAAAAACGACCTTGCAATCAGGTGAGGGAAGCGACGATGGCGGCCGTAATGGCCTCCGTCCGGTCCTTGCCGGGGATGGTGCCTATGCCCCTGGCGGTTGCGGCTTCGACCGCTTTCACAACGCGGTCGGCCGCAGTCTTTTCACCGAGATGATCGAGCATCATGGCGCCGGACCAGATGGCGGCTATCGGATTGGCGATGCCGAGATGGGCGATGTCGGGCGCCGAGCCGTGTACCGGCTCGAACATGGACGGCGCCGAGCGGCCGGGATTGATGTTGGCCGAGGCGGCGTAGCCGAGCCCGCCCTGGATCGCCGCGCCGATATCGGTCAGGATGTCGCCGAAGAGGTTGGAGGCGACGACCACGTCGAGGCTCTCCGGCGCCATGATCATGCGCGCTGCGAGCGCATCGACATGATAGCTGGTGACTTCGACATCAGGATAGTCCGCAGCCACCTTTCGCGTGATCTCGTCCCAGAACACCATCGAGTATTTCTGCGCGTTGGACTTCGTGACCGAGGCCACCTTGCCCCGACGCGACCGCGCCTGCTCGAAGCCGAAGCGCAGGATGCGCTCGACGCCGGCGCGGGTGAAGATCGAGGTCTCCACGGCGACCTCGTCCAGCGTGCCTTGATGCACGCGCCCGCCGGCACCGGAATATTCGCCTTCGGTGTTCTCGCGGATGCACAATATGTCGAAGTTTTCAGTGCGCAGCGGGCCGGTCACGCCCGGCAGCAGGCGGTGCGGCCGGATGTTTGCATATTGCACGAACGCCTTGCGAATCGGCAGCAGGAGACCGTGCAGCGAAACGGAATCCGGCACCTCCGCCGGCCAGCCGACGGCGCCGAGAAGAATGGCGTCGAAGCCGCGCAAGGTCTCGATGCCGTCCTCGGGCATCATACGGCCGGTTTCCTTGAAGAATTTGCAGGACCACGGGAATTCGGTTCCGGTCAAGGCAAAGCCCGCGCGTTTGGCTGCGGTCTCCAGCACCGTCCAGGCGGCGGCGGTCACATCGCTGCCGATGCCGTCACCGGGGATCAGGGCGATCGAATAGGACTTCATCGACATCTCTCTACAGGCTGATCAGGACGCTCTTGGTCCTGCGGTTGGCGTGATAGGCCTCGCGGCCGAGATCCTTGCCGATGCCGGAGCGCTTGTAGCCGCCGGTCGGCAGGATATGGTCGCGCGAGCGGCTGTAGCGGTTGACCCAGACAGTGCCGGCTTCGAGCTTGCGCGCGAAGCGGATCGTACGGGACAGGTCGGAGGTGAACAGGCCGGAAGCCAGCCCGTAGGTTGGATGGGTGGATAGCGCCAGCGCCTCCTCCTCGGTCTCGAAGGTCTGGATGGTCAGGACCGGGCCGAAGATCTCCTCGACGATCGCCGGATTGGGGTGGTCGACATTTGCGATCAGCGTCGGCTCATAGAAATAGCCGGGATTGTCAATGACGTTGCCGCCGGTCAGGCATTCGGCGCCTGCCTCGACCGCGGCCTTGACGATGCCGTCGATACGCGCCCGCTGCCGCTCCGAGATGACAGGCGAATACTGTGTCGCCTCGTCCCAGGTCGGGCCGGGCCGCACAGCTTTCATCCGCTCCAGGATGGCGGCCGTCAAATTGGCGGCCACGCTCCTCTCGACGATCAGGCGCGTGCCGGCCACGCAGGCCTGACCGGCATTGAAGGTGACGCTGCCGGCGATGGCCATTGCGGCCTTGTCCAGATCGGCATCGGCAAAAACGATCTGCGGGCTCTTGCCGCCGAGTTCCAGCGTCATCGGCTTGACGCCGGTGCGGGCGACATTCTCCATGATTGCCGATCCGGCGCGGGTCGAGCCGGTGAAGGAGATCTTGGCGATCTCGGGATGGCCGGTCAGCGCCGTGCCTGTCGTCGGACCGTCCCCCAGCACCACGTTCACGAGTCCTGCCGGCAGGCCCGCTCTAACGGCGAGTTGCGCCATAAAGACCGCCGAATAAGGCGTCATTTCCGACGGCTTGAGGATGACCGCATTGCCCGCGGCCAATGCGGGCGCAAGCTTCCATCCCGCCATCGAGATGGGAAAATTCCAGGGCGTGATCGCGCCGACCACGCCATAGGGCTCGCTCATGATCATGCCGAGACTGACGTTGTCGGTCGGCACAAGCTCGCTGCCTTCCTTGTCGGCGAACTCGGCAAAGAAGCCGATCTGTTCGGCGGTTATGGCGATGTCGCCGGCGACGAGCTGCCCGACGGGCCGCGTCGAGCACAGCGCCTCGATCCTGGCCAGCGTTTCGGCTTCCGCCTCGATCAGGTCGGCCCAGGTCTGGAGTGCCTTCGTCCGTTCGCGCGGGCGAACATTGCTCCAGTTGCTGGACTTCAGCGCCGCCTTGGCGCTTTCCACGGCACGGTCGACAATATCGACGCCGGCCACTGGGCAGGCGGCATACACCTTGCCGTCCGACGGTCGGCGCAACTCGATCGCACCCTCGGCCGCGACCAGTTCGCCCCCGATGAAATGGCCGACGGGAAGGGAGACGGTATCCGGGTCGAAGCTCAGGCTCATGGCACCCACTCTGGAATGTTCTGCGGGAGCCTAGCGCGGGCAGCAGCGCAGCATGCACCGTTCGGCGATCGGTCGCGGATGATTGTTGTGTGCCGGCGATGACAGACGGCAAAATCTGTTGCGGAGGCCGGCGCTTCGCGCACTCCCGCTACCCCACAGTTGCGTAGATCTTGCGTACCGTTTTGATGGTCTTCCAAATCCCGGTGAAGCCAGGTTTCATCACGAAGCTGTCGCCGGCGCGGTAGGTCTCCGGCTTGCCGCCGTCGGGCGTGATTTCGATCACGCCGGAGAGGATGTGGCAGAACTCGAAAGTGTCGCCCTTGATCGAACGCGTTTCCCCAGGCGTCGCCTCCCAGACACCGGTATGGACGAGGTCGCCCTTGGCGACATCCTGCGTCCAGGTCTTGAAGGCGGGGTTGCCGGAAATCAGCCGTTCAGGCAGCGCCCCGGATTCGCGCGGCTGGAAGGCAGGACTGGTGTCGACGGTCTTGAGCAGGGACAAGGGATGGCCTTTCATGTTGAACTTCAATAGCCGCGCGACCGGTCGACCAGCCCGATGAGGTCAAGACCGGCGCGGTAACGCCTGATGTTTTCGACAACGGCCTGTGCGGCGCCGGCGGGCTGGGTGACGCTGGCGATATGCGGGGTCAGAATGATCTTAGGATGCGACCAGAACGGATGGCCCGCCGGCAGTGGTTCGGGATCTGTGACGTCGATCATCGCCGCCGAGAGTTGGCCGCGGTCGAGCGCGGCGAGAAGCGCCTCGTGGTCGAGCTGCGGCCCCCGGCCAGCGTGGACGAGCGCCGCCCCCTTGGGCAGCTTCGCAAACAGGTCGGCATCGAGGAAACCTCGCGTCTCCTCGGTCAGCGGCAGCAGGCAGACCAGTATGTCGCTGGCCGCGAGCATCTGTTCCAGCCCAGGCTCGCCATGATAACAGGTCACGCCCTCGATCTGCCGCGGCGAGCGGCTCCATCCGGCAAGTGGGAACCCGAAGGGCTTCAATCGGTCGAGGACGGCCTCGCCGAGCTGCCCAAGGCCAAGCACGCCGATCTGGCGCGACCCGGCCTGAAGTTGGGCAATATCTTGCCATTCGCCGGCGCGCTGCTGCGCCAGATAGGCCGGCAGGTTGCGATGCAGCGCAAGCACGGCCAGCGTTACATACTCCTGCATCATGCGCACGATGCCTTCCTCCATCATGCGCACGATCTTCACGTTCGTAGGCACCGCATCGAGGCGAAACTGATCGACGCCGGCGCCGATGGAAAACAGGATTTCCAGGTTCCTGTAGCGGGCGAGCTTGTCCGGCACGGTCCAGCTGATCAGGTACCGCACGGCCTCGGGATCGACCGTTGCGGCATTGGTCGCGAAGGGGACGTCCGGCAGGTCTCTCGCGAAGACATCGGCGAAGATCGCCCCGCGGGGCGCATCCGAATTGAACAGGAATGTCATTCTGGCTGCCCCTTCAAGTCGCGCAACGGGCGCCCAGTGTCTCGATCAATCGCTGGCAGGCGGCGAGTTCGCTGGCGAGAATGTATTCGTCCGGCTTGTGGGCGCGGCCTATGTCGCCGGGGCCGCAGATGATCGCCTCGAACCCCGCGGCCTGGTAAAGTCCGGCCTCCGTGCCGTAGCTGACGGCGGCGAGTGGCACCTCGCCGGTCAATTCGCGCAGCAGTCCCGCAAGCGGCGCATCCTGCGGCAGCGACAGCGCCGGATAGGCGCTCATCGGTGTCCACTCGATGCGAAAGCCATTGGCCGCAAGGGCCTCTGCGCGCGCTCTTACAGGCGCCAGCAGGCTTGCCGGGTCGACGCCAGGTATGGCGCGTGCCTCCAGGTCCAGCGTGCAGGTGTCGGGGATGATGTTGACCTGATGTCCGCCCGCCACCACGCCCGCTTGCAACGAGGAGTAGGCCGGCTCGAAGGCGGAGTTGAACGGGCCGTGCGTCAGCCGCTCGGCTTCGTTCACAGTCGCGGTCAGCGCTTCGGACATCGCATGAATGGCGTTGAGCCCAAGATCAGGCCGTGAAGAATGGCCGGGGCGCCCTTTGATGGTTATACGGGCGGCCGCCTTGCCCTTGTGGCCGCGCACGGCGCGCATGCCGCTCGGCTCGCCGACGATGACGCCGAGTGGTTTTGCGCAAAGCTCGGGAAGCCGGGCGATCAGGTGTGGCACGCCGCGGCATCCCACCTCCTCGTCATAGGAGAAGGCGAGGTGGATTGGCCTGGCGAGGCGCAGCCCCGCCAGCATGGGCACGGCCGCGAGTGCCGTGGCAAGAAACCCCTTCATGTCCGTGGTGCCACGTCCGTAGAGCCGTTCGCCCTCCTTGCGCAGCGCAAAAGGCGCCGAACTCCATTGCGGCTCGCTGGCGGGAACAACGTCCATATGGCCCGACAGCATGTAGCCCGGGACATCGGCGGGGCCGATCGTCGCGAAAAGATTGGAACGATCGCCTTCCGGCCCTGGAAGCACGGTAACCTGGGTTCCGTGTTCAGCGAGATAGGTCGCTATCCAGCCGGCGATATCAGCGTTCGGCCTACCGGCGACCGATGGAAAGGCGACGAGACGGTCGAGGATGTCGAAGACGTCCATTCCAGCCCTCAACTGTTTCGCGTTCGCCGGGATCGGTGCCGTCGACCATCTGCTGCTAGATTTCCAGAGAGGATGTGCGCGTTCTTTCGCGATTGCGTGCCGAAAGCTGAAATGTTTCAGTTGAATCTTGCGTTGCTGCGCGGCATTTGAGCAAATCTTACCGGTCTGCTCGTTTAGCGTGGCGGCAGAGAATGGCCGCTCTGGCGTGGTAATCTTTCAGGGGCATGGACTTGAAGCCTTCCGAGAGCTTGAAAATCGATACCTTCTCGATGCGGATCGACGACATCCAAAGCGTCGAGCTGGACCGCTTGCACGCGCTATCGCTCTCCGTGGGATGGCCGCATCGCGCCGAGGATTGGCAGTTCTTGCGCCAATCGGGAGAGGGGTTCGTGGCGCTCGACGAGATCGACCGGGTTCTCGGCTCGGCCATGTGGTTCGCCCACGGTACCGATTTCGCAACCGTGGGCATGGTCATCACCTCGCCGCGGCTCCAGACGCTGGGAGCGGGGCAATGGCTGATGAAGCGGGTCTTCGAGAACGTCGTTGGCTGCGATCTGCGTCTCAACGCAACGCGTGCGGCAAGGCGGCTCTATCTCTCGCTCGACTTCCAGCCAGAGAAGACCGTTTATCATTGCCAGGGCATCGCCCGCCTGCAACCAACGGACAGACCTATTCGAGGTGATGTCCGGACTTTGGAAGCCAGGGACATTCCCGCAGCAATAGCGCTCGACGCTGCAGGATTTGGCGTGAGGCGGGCGGCCCTCATCGAAAGACTTTTCGCACACTCGGCCGGCTACGGTCTTTTCAAGGATGGCAGGCTGAGCGCATTCGCGCTCTGCCGGCCGTTCGGACGGGGCCACGTCGTGGGGCCGGTCGTGGCGGAAAGCGACGCCGACGCCGTGGTGATCGTCCGGCCGCACGTTGCCGACCATTCGGGGTCTTTCCTGCGGATCGACACCCACATGGACCATGGCGAGTTCGCTGCCTTTTTGTCGCACAGCGGAATGCCTGTTTTCGACACGGTGCTCACCATGTCGATGGGCAAACGCCTCGCCGATTTTGCCGTCCGCGGTGCAGTTGCACCGGTGACCTACGCCCTCGCCAGTCAAAGTCTCGGGTAATTCATCGGGTGAGTCGCGATCTCAGCCGCTACGCGAAGGATCGCAGCGAGACGGCGAGGGTGGAGCTCAACATGGATCATCTGCGTGAGCACAAGAAGGAGAGCCTGAGAGCATTGGCCGCCTGAGGACCGTCATGTGTCCGCCGCTCCACTAAATACGGGAGCTGCGCCGCGGACATGCCGACGTCACAGCTACTGCCACGCCATTTTGCGGAACTCGACGCACACAACTGCGATAGCAGCTTCCGCAATCGTGCCTCCCCGCTTCGCCACGGATTTAGGCCCTTGATTCTTGGGTAGGCCTGCCAGGAGTCTGAAGGTCTAAGAAATTCGCCGTACTAAATTCGCAAAAAATTCGAAAAAAAATACGGCGGGTTTCTCGCTAAGTCCTTGAAAGCATTGGTGATCCCGACAGGAATCGAACCTGTGACCTACAGATTAGGAATCTGCCGCTCTATCCTACTGAGCTACGGGACCACGCGGCCAGACACATAGCCGCTTCGGATCGTTTCGCCAAGAGGCAGGCCGAACGCAATTCGGCTAGCCTCTTAGCTGAGAACAATCAGGCGGCCAGCGCCGTTTCCGCCAGCTTCACCCAATAGCTCATGCCGTGCGGGATCGCCTCGTCATTGAAATCGTAGGCGGGGTTGTGGAGACCGGCGGTGTCGCCATTGCCGATGAAGATGAAGGCGCCTGGGCGGGCTTCCAGCATGTAGGAAAAATCCTCGCCGCCCATCACCGGCTGGATGCCGCGGTGGACATGGGTATCGCCGGCGACACCGATTGCGACATCGCTGGCAAAGATCGTTTCTTCCGCGTGGTTGAAGGTCACGGGGTAATTTGCCTGGTAGTCGACCTCGATCCTGGCCCCAAAGGCGGTCGCCAGCCCGGCACAGATGGTTCGGATGCGCTCTTCCGATTTTTTGGCGATTTCCTTGCGCAAGGTGCGCACCGTACCGGCGATTTCGGCGGTTTCCGGGATGATGTTGTAGGCATCGCCGGCGTGGAACTTGGTCACCGACACCACCACGGCCTCAACCGGGTCGGTGCTGCGCGAGGCGATCGTCTGCAAGGCACCGACCAGCTGGCTGGTGATTACGATCGGGTCGATCGTGCCGTGCGGCATCGCCGCATGGCCGCCCTTGCCGCGCACGGTGATGGTGAATTCGGCGGTTGCGGCCATGATCGGGCCTGGGCGAATGGCGAACTGCCCGACAGGCAGGCCCGGCATATTGTGCATGCCGAACACTTTGGAAATGTCAAAACGGTCCATCATGCCGTCCTTGACCATCTCGTTGCCGCCGCCGCCACCTTCCTCCGCCGGCTGGAAGATCACCGCGACGGAGCCGGTGAAGTTGCGGGTCTCGGCGAGATATTTCGCGGCACCCAAAAGCATTGCCGTGTGGCCGTCATGGCCGCAGGCATGCATCTTGCCGGGAACGGTGGAGGCGTAGGGCTTGCCTGATATCTCGTTGAGCGGCAGCGCGTCCATGTCGGCGCGCAGGCCGATGGTGGGGCCTTCGCCCTGGCGGCCGCGAATGATGCCAACGACGCCGGTCTTGCCGAGACCGGTGACCACATCGTCGCAACCGAAGGCTTTCAGCTTCTCGGTGACGAAGGCGGCGGTCTTGAAGACGTCGAAGTTGAGTTCTGGCGTCTGGTGCAGGTGCTGGCGCCAGCCAGCAACTTCGTCCTGCATTTCGGCGGCACGGTTCAGGATTGGCATGGTGGTTCCATCTCGCTGTTGGGACAAGCGGACTGTTGTCCGCTGCTTGCAATTGTGATCGCCAGGCACTTTGCCATCTTGGCGTCACATAGGGTAAATAGCACCGCATCAATGCGGTCCGGTTTTTGAGGGTCGGACCATTATGCTGGCGATCGCGTAACGAAATCTTACGGAGCCAGGGGCGACTACGGCAAGAGGCGATTTCGGATTTGATCATGCGGCATAGGCATTTCCTCAAGCTATTCTCGGCTGGCGCAATAGCGCTGTCGGTCCTGGTCGGGCCGGCGCTGGCCAATCCGGTGATTGTGTTCGACCTGGGCACCGGCAAGATCCTGCAGCATCAGGATGCATTCAAGCGCTGGTATCCGGCGTCGCTGAGCAAGCTGATGACCGCTTATGTGACCTTTCGGGCGATCGCGGCCGGCGAGGTCCAGCTCGATTCGCCGATCACTGTAACGAAACACTCCGCCTCCGAGCCGCCAAGCAAGATGGGCTTCAAGCCAGGGTCCGTGATGCGGCTCGACAATGCGCTGAAGATGATGCTGGTCAAATCGGCCAACGACATCGCGATGGCCGTCGGCGAAAATGTCGGCGGTTCCCAGGCAGCCTTTGCCGATCGGATGAATGCCGAGGCGACGCGGCTTGGCATGAACGGCACGCATTTCGTCAATCCTAACGGGCTCTATTCGCCCGACCAGTACACGACGGCACGCGACCTCGCCGTCCTGGTGATGGCCATCCGGCGCGAGTTCCCGGAATATGCGTCCTGGTTTTCGATAGAAGGACTTGCCGTCGGCAAGAAGGCTATTCCCAACTACAATCTCTTGATCGGCCGTTATCCCGGCGCCGACGGCATGAAGACCGGCTTTGTCTGCCCCTCCGGCTTCAACATGATCGGGTCGGCGACCCGCAACGGGCGCACGCTGGTCGCGGTGGTGCTTGGCGAAAAGTCGGCGGTCACTCGTGCCGAGACCGCCGCGCGATTGCTGGACCAGGGATTTGACACGCCTGCCGCCGGCTCGGACACCGTCACCACGCTGGCGCCCTACGGCGATCTGGTCTCGCCCAACGACATGCATGACGAGATCTGCAAGAAGAAGGCGCGTCAGGAACAGTCCGAAGCGCCGCCAGTTGTTGCCAAGAACGTGCCGAAATCGACCTATCAGAAAAAGCTCGACCATGTGCCGACGCTGGTTGCCGTCGGCCTTGGCGGCGCCACGGGTCCAGCGCCGAAAGCTATTCTCGACCAGGGCGGCCAGGACTACGCCGACGTGCCTATTCCGAGTTGGCGGCCCGACAGACCGGCACCGGCCGGCCCGGGCCCGAAGATTGCCGGCTCCGCCGCGCAGGGCGACCAGCCAGTCAAGGTCGCGAACTAGAGCCCGATCCCGAACCGAAGGTCCGTGACAGCGAAACTTGGTACGTTTTCGGAAGAGACCATGCTCAGACAGACAGATAGAGACCAATGAGCGGCTTCCCGATCCCCGTCTCGGTGCTGACCGGTTTTCTCGGCGCCGGCAAGACGACGCTGCTCAACCGGCTGTTGAAGGATCCGGCGCTGGCCGACACGGCGGTCATCATCAACGAGTTCGGCGAGGTGGCGATCGACCATTTGCTGGTTGAGCAGTCTTCCGACGGCATCATCCAGCTTTCCGATGGTTGCCTGTGCTGCACGGTGCGCGGCGAACTGGTCGACACGCTGGCCGACTTGGTCGACCGGCTACAGACCGGCCGCATCGCCCGGCTCGCCCGTGTCATCGTCGAAACAACGGGGCTGGCCGACCCGGCGCCGGTGCTGCAGTCGATCATGGCGCACCCGGCGCTGGTCCAGGCCTTTCGGCTCGACGGCGTCATCACTTTGGTCGACGCCGTCAACGGGGAAGCGACGCTCGATGCCCATGTCGAGGCGGTCAAGCAGGTTGCCGTCGCCGATCGTATCGTGCTCAGCAAAGCCGATTTGGTCACCGATCCGCATGAACTGGAAACGCTGCGGGCGCGACTGCGGGAGATCAATCCGGGCGCCGAATTGTTCGACGCCGGCGACACGGGGACAGGCGTGGCGGCGCTGTTCGACTGCGGCCTCTATAATCCCTCCACCAAATCCGCCGATGTGCGGCGCTGGCTCGGCGACGAAGCGGCGCACGATCACGACCACCATCATGATCATGACGGGCATGATCACGAGCATGGCCGCGGTCACGGCCATCGCCACGATTCGCGTGTGCGGTCCTATTCGCTGGTGCATGATGGCCCGGTACCGTTTTCAGCCATCGAAATGTTTCTCGACCTGCTGCGTTCGACGCATGGCGAGCATCTGCTGCGCATGAAGGGCGTCATCGAACTCAGCGAAGACCCATCACGGCCGCTGGTGATCCATGGCGTGCAGAAAATCCTGCATCCGCCGGTGCAATTGCCGGCCTGGCCCGATGGCCAGCGTGGCACGCGGCTAGTGCTGATCACGCTCGACATGTCGGAAGACTATATCCGCCGGCTGTTCGCCGCCTTCACCAACCGGCCGTCGATCGATACACCCGACCGCGCGGCGCTGGAAAACAACCCGCTGGCGATTGCCGGGCGTTGACCTCTATGGTTGTGGCTCGCCCCGTTCGACCAAGAAGCGATGGCCGCCTGAAACCGCTGACGCTTCGATGAGTTGGTGGCCGTTGTCGGAGCAGAATGCCGGAATGTCGATGACGGCGAGCGGATCAGTGGTCTCTAACCAGACCCGTCCGCCCGGTTGCATCCCGGCGAGACGCTTCTTGGCCTTGAGCACGGGCAGGGGACAGTTCAGCCCCCTGAGGTCATAGACAGCGGCGCGGTCAGCCACGGTGAATCAGCCGCCGAACATGCCGAGCAGCTTGTTCTTCAGCTTTGTCACCCGGCTCTCGTCGGCACTCGCCGCTTGCGTTTCTGCCACTGGCGCGGCTTCGGAAGGGGGTGTGACGGTGGCGGTGGCGACAGGGGCTTCCTTGGCGGCCTTCTCGGCCTCCTTTTCAGCCAGAGCCTGCGCCCTGGCGGCTTCCTTGGCTTGCTTGGCCACCTCTATGGCCGCCAGCCTTTGCTCCTCGGCCTTCTGTTTGGCGGCTTTTTCGGCGTCGAGTGCGGCCATCTTGCGGCCGGCCGGCGAATCGATACGGCCCATGCGCGTCGTCTCGGTGACGGAGCCGTCGTTGTTGAGCGACGGCGGGTCGATCGGCACGCGTTCGCCGCGCGCCCTGCGCTTGGACCAGTCGGAAACGATGCTGGCTTCCTTTACGCCAGCGATGGTCGGCTTGGGCGCCGGCACGCTGGCCTTGACCGCGCCGCTGAACGCCGCGTCGTAGGTGCTCATGTAGGAATTGTAGGCGCTTTTCAGCGAATCAGGCTGCGTCGTCACCGGGCAGGCACCGGTCGGATCGAATGTCTGGCCGTCGGCGGCAACCTGGTTGAAGACATAGCGCTTCTCGCAGACATCCACCTTCGGCGGCACCTTGGTGATCTCGAAATTGTCGTAGCCGACTTTCAGCATCTTCCAGAATTCGTAATTCGGATCATTGCGGTAGCGCGCCATGTTGGCGGCGGTCATGCGGAACGGAAACGCCTGGATCTGGAATTCGGTCTGGCCGCCCTGGAAAGCGTCGCGGCCGAAGGCATAGATCTGCTCGATCTGCGCGTCGGTCATCGAATAGCAGCCCGACGACGAACAGGCGCCGTGCACCATCAAATTGGAGCCGGTGCGGCCATTGGCGCGGTCATAGGCGTTGGGATAGCCGATATTGAACGACAGATGGTAGTTCGAACGCGGGTTCATCTGCGCCGGACGCACCGTGTAGAAGCCTTCCGGCGCCTGGCGGTCGCCTTCGGTGTATTTCGGCCCGAGTTTGCCCGACCATTTGCAGATGTCGTAGCTGGCCACCATGTCGTAGCGGCCGTTGGTCTTGGCCTTCCAGATTTCGAGCTTGCCCTCTTCCTTGAAGATGCGGGCCATCACCGACGAGGTGCGGACCATACCCTTGGCCCTCATGTCGGCGAGGATCTTGTCGGGCAGCGGCTTGTTGGCCTCCGGCGCGAAATCCTTCATCGATGAATTGTTGCAGCCGGCAACGCCGAGGGCGGTTATCAGGATTCCGGTGCGGGCAAGCTTGGCGAACATGGCTGCGGATATCGTCTTTTCTCTGGCGCGAGGGCAATTCATGCCCGGCTACTGCACTGAACGTGGACGGACCCTAAGCCCGTTAACCCTAACAAATTCCTTACCGCAAGTGCCGACGCATCCCCCAGCGGCAGTCTCATTGAGCCGAATGCAGCGGCATTTTTGTGGCGAAAATGCTCCGCGCCGCCACATTGTGGCGCCGGGACCGGATCATGATCTAAAGGCTGCGGCCCATTGCCAGGTATTTCTCGCGGCGCTGCTCGCGGAAATCAGTGTTGGCGCCGGCAAATTCCTTCATCGTCCTGGCGATGAGGTCGCCGGTCGCAGCGATCACGGTTTCGGCGCCACGGTGCGCGCCGCCGAGCGGCTCGGGAATGATGGCGTCGATAATCTTCAGCTCAAGAAGATCCTGGGCGGTGATCTTCATGTTCGTCGCCGCGTCCTTGGATCGCGTCGTGTCGCGCCACAGGATCGAGGCCGCGCCCTCCGGCGAAATCACCGAATAGATGGAGTGTTCGAGCATGTAGACGCGGTTGGCAGTGGCGATGGCGATGGCGCCGCCTGAGCCGCCCTCGCCGATGACAACCGAGATCGACGGCACCCTGAGCCTAAGGCATGCGGAGGTCGAACGGGCAATGGCTTCCGCCTGGCCGCGCTCCTCGGCGCCGACGCCGGGATAGGCGCCGGCGGTGTCGACCAGCGTCAGCAGCGGGATGCTGAACCGGTCGGCGAGTTCCATCAGCCGCACCGCCTTGCGGTAGCCTTCCGGCCGCACCGAGCCGAAATTGTGCTTCAGGCGGCTGGTCGTGTCGGAACCCTTTTCCTGGCCGATGATGGCAACAGGCTCGCCGCGGAAGCGGGCGAAGCCGCCGACGATCGCCTGGTCCTCGCCGAAATTTCGGTCGCCTGCCAGCGGCGTGAAATCGTTGAACAGGCCCTTGATGTAGTCGACGCAATGCGGCCTGTCGGGATGGCGAGCGACCTGCACCTTCTGCCATGGCGTCAGCGCCTTGTAAGCGTCACGCAGCGCATCGCGGGAGCGCTTCTCGAGCCGGCTGATCTCGTCGCCGACATCGACCGCTTCGCCATTCTCGGCGAGCTTCTTCAGCTCGAGGATCTTGCCCTCGAGGTCCTGCACCGGCTTTTCGAAATCGAGGTAATTATACATGCGTGAGCGGACCGATACATCGGAAGGCAATGGCTGACGGAACCCTTGAATCCAAGGCTCCGGGCGGTGAAACGTCGTCCTCACATAGCGATATGAGGCCTAGTCGGCAAGCGGATGATGATCGTTGACCAGCCGCACCAGCCGCTCCTCCAGCACATGGGTGTAAATCTGTGTCGTCGATATGTCGGCATGGCCGAGCAACTGCTGCACGGCCCTGAGATCGGCGCCGTTCTGCAGGAGGTGGCTGGCGAAAGCATGGCGCAACACATGCGGCGAGATCTTCGCCGAGGCGATGCCGGCCCTTGCCGCAAGCCCTTTCAGGTCGCGAGCAAAGACCTGGCGCGAGAGATAGCCGCTGTCGGATGCGGCGGGAAACAGGAACGGACTGTCGGCGAAAGCTGGAATCTTGGCGCGGGCGGCAAGCCACGTCTTCATCGCCGCACGCGCCTTGAGCGAGAGCGGGACCATACGCTCCTTGTCGCCCTTGCCGCGCACCATGAAGAAGCGGTCGTCGCGCTGCGCCACCGTCACCGGCAGGCCAACCAGCTCGGAAACGCGCAGGCCGGTGGCATAAAGCACCTCGACCAGCGCATGCAGCCGCAGTGCCGCCAGCCACTCACTCTTGCCCAGCCGGGCATCGTTGCCGAGACTGGGATCGCCGGCCTCAAGTGCCGCGCGGTCGATCAGCCGGCCGGTGTCGGCCTCGCTCATCGTCTTGGGCAGCGGACGGCGCTTTTTCGGGCTGTCCAACGTGCCGGTCGGGTCATCGCCGCGCAGGCCTTCGGCGTAGAGGAATTTGAAGAACTGGCGGATCGCTGACAGTTTGCGCGCCTGCGACGTGGCGGCGAAGCCGCGCGCGGCGATGTCGTCGAGATAGGCGCGGATATCGGCGGCGGTCGCGCCGGCGAGCCCGCCATCGATCTCGCCAGAGGCGTCTTCGAGGTCACGGCGGTAGGAGGAAAGCGTGTTCTCGGCCGCACCCCGCTCGGCGCTCATCATTTCCAAAAAGGCTTCGATGCGGGCGGCGCTGTTCATTCAACGTTTCTTGTCGTTCAACTTTTCTTGGGATTGAGCTTCTCCGGAGGGATGCGCACGCTTATTTCACCCTTCTTGGGCTCCACGAACATCACCAGCGCGAACATCGTACCATAGGCAATGCCGGCCAGAATCGCTATTATCACGACAAAGCGAAACAGTGTCGGCATCAATTTTCGCCCGTCTTCTTGTTCTGCGTTTCCAAACCCTGTCCCCTTATGGGACGCCAATCAGACCAATTCAAGGAAGAAGCTGAGGCCTGTCAGGAACTTCCGATGCAGACCCCGTCAGCTCATATCGGGTCCAACGTGCTTGCCACGCTTGACGCAAACGGGCTTTTCATGTCGATACGCCGGCAAAGAGGGCCCTCGATACATCCGATGAACGCGCTGCCAGCAAATCCTCCAGACGAGACCCACGCCGTGCTGCTCGGTCGGCTGGGCAGCCGTTCCATCGTCTTTGTCGGGTTGATGGGCGCCGGCAAGACGGCGATCGGCCGCAAGGTGGCGACGATGCTGTCGCTGCCCTTCATCGACAGCGACCAGGAGATCGAAAGCGTCTCGCGCATGACCGTTCCGGAGCTGTTCGAGCGCTACGGCGAGACCGAATTCAGAGCGCTGGAGCAGCGCGTCATCCTGCGCGTGCTGGAAAATGGCCCACAAGTGTTGTCGACGGGCGGCGGCGCCTTCATGAACGCGCAGACGCGCGAGGCGATCGCTGCGCACGGCGTGTCGGTGTGGCTGAAGGCCGAACTCGACCTTTTGATGGACCGCGTCTCCAAGAAGCAGAACCGGCCGCTATTGAAAAGCGCCGATCCCCGCGCTGTGCTGGAGCGGCTGATGAGCGAGCGCTATCCGGTCTATGCGACATCCGATGTCACGGTGCCGACCCGCGACGATCGCAAGGAGATCATCGCAACCGAGGTGGTGGAGGCGCTGTGTCGGCATTTCGGCATCGATGAGACTGCCGCGACTGGCGAGGTCAGATCATGAGCCTGGATCAGCCAGTCATTGTCCAAGTCGGCCTCGGCGAGCGGACCTATGACATCCTGATCGGGTCGGGACTGCTGTCACGCGCCGGCGCGGAGATTTCGCGCCGCCTGCCGGGCACCCGCGCCGCTGTGATCACCGACGCCAATGTCGCGGCAGCGCATCTCGATGTGCTGAAGGCCGGCCTCGAAACGGGCGGTATAGAGTCGGCCGTCATCACGCTGCCGCCCGGCGAGAAGACCAAGAGCTTTGCCCATCTCGAAGAGGTGGTGGATGGCGTGCTGGCTGCGAAACTGGAGCGCGGCGACATTGTCATCGCCTTGGGCGGCGGCGTTATCGGCGACCTTGCCGGCTTTGCAGCCGGCATCGTGCGCCGCGGCATGAATTTCGTGCAGATCCCGACCTCGCTGCTGGCGCAGGTCGATTCCTCCGTCGGCGGCAAGACCGGCATCAACAGTGCGCGCGGCAAGAACCTTGTCGGCGTCTTCCATCAGCCGAAGCTGGTGCTGGCCGACACCGGAGTGCTCGACACGCTGCCGATCCGCGAATTCCGCGCCGGCTATGCCGAACTCGCCAAATATGGGCTCATCGACCGGCCGGAGTTTTTCGCCTGGCTGGAAGAGAACTGGGGCCAGGTTTTTGCCGGCGGACCGGAGAGGGCGCAGGCCATTGCCGAAGCCTGCCGGGCCAAGGCCGACGTCGTTGCGCGCGACGAGTTCGAGACCGGCGACCGCGCGCTGCTCAATCTCGGCCACACGTTCGGCCACGCACTGGAAGCCGCCACCCTGTATGACGGATCCCGCCTCGTCCATGGCGAGGGTGTCGCCATTGGCATGGCCCTTGCACATCGGTTCTCGTCGCGGCTCAACCTGGCCAGTCCCGACGATGCCGCACGCGTCGAGGCACATCTGCGCACCGTCGGCCTGCCTTGGCGCATGGCCGATATCCCGGGCGATTTGCCGGACGCCGAAACCCTGCTTGCCTTCATCACCCAGGACAAGAAGGTGTCGCGCGGCGCGCTGACCTTCATCCTGACGCGCGGCATCGGCCAAGCCTTCATCGCCAAGGACGTGCCGGCCTCGGAAGTTCTGTCGTTCCTCAGGGAGAACCATCCGAGCCCGAAGGAAAGCACTCGGAGATGAACGAGACCGGCTTTATCGTCGTCGCTGTCCTTGCCGTCCTCCTCCTGCTGGTCGTTGCCTTGCGCACGCGCCTGCTTGCCGCTTTCGGCTATGAGCTGTCGCGCATCGAGCCGCGGCGCTCCACCCAGGATGAGTTGCGCGGCGCGGTCGACGATTTCCGCCGCGACGGCCAGGTGGTGCGCGAGGACCGTGATCGCGTCGGCGGACTGTTCGACCTCGCCGAACTCGAAGTCTCCGACATCATGGTCCACCGTACCAACATGCGCTCGGTCAACGCCGACAATGCGCCGGAGGCGGTGGTGCGCGAGATCCTGCAGAGCCCGCACACCCGGATGCCGTTGTGGAAAGGCTCGCTCGACAACATCGTCGGCGTGCTGCACGCCAAGGATCTGTTGCGCGCCTTGAATGAAGTCGGCAACGACTTCTCCAGGATCGACGTGATGAAGATCGCCTCGAAACCATGGTTCGTGCCCGACACCACGACGTTGCAGGAACAGCTTAACGCCTTCCTTCGCCGCAAGGCGCATTTCGCCGTCGTCGTCGACGAATATGGCGAAGTCGAAGGGCTGGTGACGCTGGAGGACATCATCGAGGAGATCGTCGGCGAGATCGCGGACGAGCACGATGTCGACATCCAAGGCGTCAAGCAGGAGGCCGACGGCTCCGTCGTCGTCGACGGCACGGTGCCGATCCGCGACCTGAACCGGGCGCTCGACTGGAACCTGCCGGATGAGGAGGCGACCACCATTGCCGGCCTCGTTATCCACGAGACGCAATCGATCCCTGAGGAGAAGCAGGCTTTCACATTCCACGGCAAGCGCTTCACCGTTATGAAGCGCGACAAGAACCGGATTGCCAGGCTGAGGATCAGGCCAGCCGGCGACGCTTAAAAAGCGCGTCCCGTCGAAACGAAGACAGCGAGGCCATTCGATTCAAGTCGCGTGATCATGCATGTCGCCCAGGACCGCTGAGCACTTTGACGCCATGAAAACCAGCCCACGGAGCCTCATTCTGCGATCTGGCTCGTCGAGCGTTCGTGGATCGCCGCGCCCGTCTCAGCGTCGACGGCCGCCAAGCTGACCTCGTAACCCCAAAGCCTGCGGATGTGACGAAGCGTGGCGTCACGGCTGGCCTCCTCGAGAAGAATGCCGTTATTGACCTTGTGCTGCAGTCTCAAATGCCGGTCACCGAGCAGATCGACATCCATTACCTGGATGTCCGGTTGGTTCGCTCCGATCTCGTAGCTGTGGGCAAGCGCGGCGCGGACCTTGGCATAGCCGCGTTCGTTGTGGATCGAGGCTACCTCGAAATGCGGTTGGTCGGCAGCGTCGCCGAGCACGAAGAGCCGCCATTTCCGGATCAAACTCGGACTGAGATATTGACGGATAAAGGACTCGTCGCGGTGATCTGCCCAGGCGTCGAGCAGGACCTCTAGCCAGTTGCCGCGGCCGGCGAAGTCGGGAAACCAATCGCGGTCCTCGGCCGTCGGTTCGGTCGAAATGCGCTTGATGTCCTGCATCATATCGAGGCCGAGAGCGTAAGGGTTGATGCCCGAAAACCGCGGATCGTCGTAGGCCGGTTGGAAGACCACGTTGGAATGATTCCGCAGGATTTCCAGCATGGCGCCTTCACTGATCTGGCCGCGATCGTACAGCATGTTCATCAGCGTATAGTGGACGAAAGTGGCGCAGCCCTCGTTCATCACCTGCGTTTGCCGTTGTGGGTAGAAATATTGTGCTATGACGCGAACGATCCTGACGATCTCACGCTGCCAGGGCTCCAGGACCAGGCTGTTCTTTTCCAGGAAGTAAAGCAGGTTTTCCTCGGGAAGGTTGAGCGATTTCTTCCGCTCCGGGTCTTCTCTCTTGTCGTTAGCCTTTTGCTGCGACGGTGGCAGCGTACGCCACAGATCATTATAGGTTTGCTCTTCGTATTCGAGGCGCTCGCGAAGTCCTTCACGCTGCCGTTCCGACGACAGCTTCGGTGGCCGGTGATAGCGGAACACGCCTTGCGCCATCAGCGCATGGGCGGAATCAAGAACAGCCTCTACGGCGGCGAGGCCATGCCGCTCCTCGCAGCGGACAATATAGCCCTTGGCGAAATCCAGGTAGTTGAGGATCGCCCCGGCGTCCGTCCACTGCTTGAACAGCTGATTGTTCTTGAAGAAATGATTATGCCCGAGCGCAGCATGGGCCGTCACCAAGGCCTGCAGGGCCATGGTGTTTTCCTCCATCAGATAGACGATGCACGGATTGGAATTGATGACCAGTTCATAGGCAAGCCCTCGACCGCCCTTACGATAGAGCAGGTCGTGGTGGAGGAAATGTTTGCCGAAAGACCAGTGACGGTACATCAGTGGCATGCCGACCGATGAATAGGCGTCGAGCATCTGCTGGGACGAGATGATCTCCATCTGCACCGGGTAGGTGTCGAGATGAAGCTCTTCGATCGCGATTGCCTCGATCGTGTCATAGGTCCTCGACAATGTCTTGAAATCCCAATCGGACCCTGAAAAAAGCAGGCTGGATTTACCGGCTTGTCTGGCCATTGAATCCCCTCATGCAACCTTGAGGGAAGCCGGCTGTCTGCCGAAGAGTTGGCGAAAAACCGGGTAGATATCCGCGGGCGTGGCGATGCGGCTCATCTGGAAGTTCGACCATTTCAGGTCGATTTCGCTATAGGCACGCCATAGCGATGTCCCGTTTTCGGTCGAGCCGAAGATATGGGCTTCACGCTCGTCGATGATCTCGACATAGGCAAAATACTGGCACAACCGCATGAGCTTGCCGTTGAGCAATGCTATGCATCGCTCGGAATCGCCGCCGAAATTGTCACCGTCGGAGGCCTGGGCAGCGTAGATGTTCCACTCGTGGGCGGGGTAACGTGCATCAATAATTCGGTGCATTTCCTCCAGCGCGGTGGAAACGACAGTGCCGCCACTTTGCGTGTTGTAGAAAAATGTTTCCTCATCGACCTCCTGGGCCAGATGCGTGTGGCGGATGAAGACGATCTCGATGCGCTCGTAGCGCCGTTTCAAGAACAGGTGCAGCAGTACGAAGAAGCGCTTTGCCAGATCCTTTTCGCGTTCACCCATCGAGCCGGACACATCCATCAGGCAGAACATGACGGCATTGGCATTCGGCACAGGTCGGGGATCGAAGCGGTTGAAGCGGATGTCGACCGGATCGACATAGGCAATTCGCCTGCGCCGCCGCTCCAGCCGGTCAAGCTCCTCCCTCAATGCCGCAATGCGCTGGCGCGCCGCCACGCTGGATGGCACCAACTCAAGCGCGGCGATTTCCTTGAGGATCGCGTCCAACTCCTCCTGCTTAGGACGCCTCAGCGCAATGCGGCGGCCGTGGCTGTTACGCATGGTGCGCACAACATTGATGTTGGTCGGTGAGCCGGTGGCGGCGAAGCCAGCCCGGCGCGACTTGAATGCAAGGATCTCCTTGAGGTTGAGCTTGACCATATCTGGGAGTTCGAGATCCTCGAAAAAAAGATCGAGCACCTCTTCACGCGACAGCACGAAACGAAAGTCGTCTTCAGACGCTGTATTCCCCGCGGACGCCCCTCCCGCGCCGCCGCCGCCGGGCTTAGGGAGCAGATCTCCAGGAGAGAAATGCCTGTTGCCCGGCAGGATGTGCTGGCGCCTGCCGCTGTTGCGGGCGTTGTTGAAACTCGGTTCGTCAGTGCCGCTCTCCGGCATGGGCACAGCGTGCTCGGCATCGGCGTCGGCGATCCTGCCGGTGCGGATCTGATCGCGTATGCTCCGCTTCAGTTCCTCGCGTGCACGCCTGAGAAAGCGCTGGCGATTGCCGAGGCTCTTGTCCTTCGGGTTCAGGCGACGGTCGATGAAGATCGGCATGGAACCACCCGGGCTCTCTCAACCCGCCCTGTTCACCCGCATGTACCAGTCCACAAGGCGACGCACCTGCCGCTGGGTGTAGCCGCGCTCGACCATGCGCTGCACGAATTCATTGTGCCGCTTTTCCGTGACGCTATCCTGCTTGGAGCCGAAGCTGATCACCGGCAGAAGGTCCTCGACCTGGCCGAACATGCGCTTCTCGATGACTTCCCGCAGCTTTTCGTAACTTGTCCACGCCGGGTTGCGGCCATGGTTTCTCGCACGGGCGCGCAATGTGAACTTCACCACCTCGTTGCGGAAGTCCTTGGGATTGGCAATGCCGGCCGGTTTTTCGACCTGCGACAGTTCATTGTCCAGAACCTCGCGGTTGAGGATTTGACCGGTGTCGGGATCCTTATAGTCCTGATCCTCGATCCAGGCATCGGCATAGGCGATGTAGCGATCGAAAAGGTTCTGGCCGTACTCGCTGTACGATTCCAGATAGGCCTTCTGGATTTCGTGGCCGATAAACTCGGCATACCGCGCCGCCAGCTCGGACTTGATGAATTCCAGGTAGTCCGCTTCCGTCTCCTTCGGAAACTGTTCGCGTTTGATTGCCTCCTCGAGGATGTACATGAGATGTACGGGGTCGGCAGCCACCTCCTCGGTGTCATAGTTGAAGGTCTGCGACAGGATCTTGAAGGCAAAGCGCGTGCTGACGCCGGCCATGCCCTCGTCGACGCCGGCGGCATCGCGATATTCCTGAACCGGTTTCGCCTTTGGATCGATTTCTTTGAGGTTCTCGCCGTCATAGGCGCGCATCTTGGTGTAGAGCGGCGAATTGTCGTGCTTGGCCAAGCGGGTCGAGACGGTAAATCGGCTGAGAATGTCCAGCACCTCGGGGGCACAGGAACTGTTGGCCAATTCGCTCTCCCGCAGCAGCTTTTCGTAGATATGTTTCTCTTCAGTTATCCGCAGACAATACGGCACCTTGACCACGAGGATGCGATCGAGGAAAGCCTCGTTGTTCTTGTTGTTCTTGAACTGCTGCCATTCCGACTCGTTGGAATGGGCCACGATGATGCCTTGATAGGGGAAGGCACCGAAATTCTCGGTACCGTTGTAGCTGCCCTCCTGGGTCGCGGTCAGCAGCGGATGCAGGACCTTGATGGGCGCCTTGAACATTTCGACGAACTCGAGCAGGCCCTGGGTGGTTCGGTTCAGTCCACCACTGTATGAATACGCGTCCGGATCGGACTGGCTGAAATTTTCCAGTTGCCTGATATCGACTTTGCCGACCAGGGCCGAGACATCCTGATTGTTCTCGTCGCCAGGCTCCGTCTTGGCGATGGCGACCTGGCGCAGCCGCGAAGGCTTCAACTTGACCACGCTGAATTTCGAAATGTCGCCGGACAATTCGTCAAGTCGCTTGGCCGCCCAGGGTGAGATGAGCCCATTGAGACGGCGCCGGGCTATCCCGTATTTATCTTCCAGCAGGTCGCCCATGCGATCGGGATTGAAAAGGCCGAGTGGCGATTCGAAAACCGGACTGACCTGGTTGCCGGCCTTCAGCGTGTAGATCGGGCGTTCCTCCATCAGTCTCTTCAGCCGTTCGGCCAGAGAGGATTTGCCGCCGCCGACAGGGCCGAGGAGGTAGAGGATCTGTTTGCGCTCCTCGAGTCCCTGGGAGGCATAGCGGAAATATCCGGCAATGCGCTCGATCGTATCCTCCATGCCGTAGAAGTCGGAGAAGGATGGATAGATCTTGACGGTGCGGTTCGAGAAAATGCGGCCTAGTCGCTCGTCCTTGCTGGTGTCGATCAGGTTAGGCTCGCCGATTGCCTCGACCATCCGTTCAGGCGCCGAGGCATACATCGATTTGTCCTCCCGGCAGGCAAGTAGGTACTGCTGGAGACTGATTTCCTCCTGGCCCTCGTTCGCATAAATCTCCGAAAACAGGTCGAAGACGTCGGACTGATTCTCGCGCATGATATTCCGCCCTCAAAGCCGTTCTGGCTGCCGGATGGTTCCTCAATCTATTCAACTATCGGAGTGCGTTGTGGTTCCCATCACATGAAGGAGAGAACGTGCGCCTGGCATCGGCGCGGAACAGCACCCGATGTGATTGGAATGCGTATCCAACAACTTAGGGTGGTGATGGTCGGCTGAGGCGTCAAGGACAAAAATTGATTTCGTGAACTGAACCGCGAGCGCAATGCATTTGGTGTGGCGTGACCTGTGGCCCGATACGGGTTCGATGAGCCTGATCGATCTGGTCTCCTCTACAGCGGATGAGCGTCCAAAAAGGTTGAGAGCCCATTCGCGGTTCGGATCGATGGTCGATCGCCGAACCGGATCCATGTGCCATACTCAACTGGACGCTTGTGCCGCCCGCTGGCACTCTTGGTCGACATGGTCGGGAGACCACGATGATCGATCGACGAAGCTTCATTCTGGCTTCTGTGGCGGCGATGCTGCCATTGGGAGCATCGGCCGTGTGGCACTTGCGCCAACCGGTGCCAAGAACTTTCGACTACGGGCCAGCTAAGCTCGACATCTATGCGCCTGATGACGCCACCGGCATGCCGGTCGTGTTCTTCGCCCATGGCGGCACCTGGCAATTCGGCAAACGCAGCCAGGTCAACGCCAAGCCGGCTTTCCTGCTGGCCAATGGCTTCTGCTTCGTTTCCATCGATTACCGCATGTTGCCTGAGGCCGGTGTCGCCACCCAGGCCGGTGACGTCGAAAAGGCCTATGCCTATATCAGAGCCAACATCGCCCAGCATGGCGGCGACCCCAAGCGCATTGTCGGCATGGGTCATTCGGCCGGCTGTCATCTGATTGCACTGAGCGGCATGCGCGGCGGGTTGCCGGACGTCGCTGCCTTGCTTCTCGATGACACCCGTGCCTACGATCTTGCAGCGCTCGCCAGGAATGGCGGCATGGTCCGGGCCTATGCTCGGGTCTTTTCCGACCCCTCGCAATGGGCCGCACTTTCACCGGCCAGCTACGTCGACGGCCGCAAGCATCCGCCGACCTTCATCGCCTATTCGCGAGCGCCAGGCCGTGGCGAAGCCTCGAAGACTTTTGCCGAACGCCTGCGCGCCACCGGCACCGAGGTCACCCTGTTCGACGGCAGCGCCTATACGCACATGTCGATCAATCGCGATTTCGGCGAGGACGGCGACGCGCTGACCGCGGCCGCGCTGGCATTCCTGAAATCGACGGTCGGCTGATCGAGGCTCGTGCGTCAGACTAGCTGCTGGATCAGACCACGTGCGAACGGCTCGGCGCATTGCTGGACAGCGCGCTATCTCAACCCGGACCGTTTCTGTTCGAGGTGGGCTCTGAGCGCGGCGAAAAGCGGGCGGCGGAACCGAGCTACCAGCGGGTCTTTTCGCCGGGCGCCGCCGGTTCGATTGCCAGCGCATGCACGCCGGCCTTCAACTCGTCGGCAAGCAGTTCGTTGACGGCGCGATGGCGGTCGATGCGGCTCATGCCGGCAAAGGCGGATGAGACGACGCGCACGCGAAAATGCGTCTCTCCTGTGCCGTCATAGGCGCCATGATGGTCGGAGCCGTGGTGATGGTGGCCGGCATGGAGATGGCTCTCGTTGATGATGACCAGCCGGTCCGGCGAAAACGCCTTGTTGAGCTTGTCTTCCATGGTCGTCTGTATGGACATCGCCGTATTCCTTCACCACATATGGCCGGCATATCTGCCCGCAAAAACCGGAATCGGTCTGCGCAAAAGCCGCTGCCGCTCAACAAAATCCGCCATTCGCCTGTTTTATGCCGCGATTCAGCGGTTAGGGCGATCATCGCGAAAATGTCAATTCTTGTTTCGCATCTGCGAACGCCCCATAAATTGGTAAGATGAAGCCGTACCCCAAATATTTCGAGAAGATTCGCGTCCGCCCCGACAAGGACGCGGAGCTGAAGTCGCACTCGCCGATCTGCCAGTGGGACGGCTGCAAGGAGGCGGGCACACATCGCGCGCCGGTCGGGCGGATGAAGGAAGGCGAGTATTTCCGCTTCTGCTTCGACCATGTGCGCGAATACAACAAGGGCTTCAACTATTTCTCCGGCGTGCCGGACACCGAGGTCGCGCGTTTCCAGAAGGAAGCGATGACCGGCCATCGGCCGACCTGGAAGATGGGCGCCAACGGTGCCTCGACGCGGTCGTCGCCCGATATGGCGCAGATGCGTTCCGGCCGCGCCGGCTACTACAATCGCATGCGCGACCCCTTCGACCTGTTCAAGGGGCCGAAGGATCCGCGCGAGGCGCGCGAGCGCAAGGCCAAGCCGCTTGAGGCCAAGGCGCTGGAAACGCTTGGCCTTGATACAAAGGCGACTGGCAAGGAAATCAAGGCGCGCTATAAGGAACTGGTGAAACTCCACCATCCGGATGCGAATGGTGGCGACAGAGGTTCGGAAGACCGGTTCCGCGATGTGCTGCAGGCCTATCGCGTGCTCAAACAGGCGGGCCTGTGCTGAGCGACCATACGGTTCGCGTCGTTTTCCAACTTTCATAAGGTTGGAAAAGGCTCTAAGACCGCCCCCGGACAAAATCGATTGCCGGCGAAATCAGGCTTTTCGCCCGTGGAGACGTTGAGAGATATGAACAAGGTCGATCGCGACATCGCCAACCTGCCCGACACGACGGTGTCGGTGAAGGAGAAATTCGGTTTCGAGTCCAAGATGGTGGTGCCGGCCTATTCGGTGACATCAGAGCATGTGCCCGACATCGACCCGGACTATCTCTTCGACAAGAACACGACGATGGCGATCCTGGCGGGCTTTGCCTATAACCGCCGAGTCATGGTGTCGGGCTATCACGGCACCGGCAAGTCGACCCATATCGAACAGGTCGCCGCCCGCCTCAACTGGCCCTGCGTGCGCGTGAACCTCGACAGCCATGTCAGCCGTATCGATCTCGTCGGCAAGGACGCGATCGTCGTCAAGGACGGGCTGCAGATCACGGAATTCCGCGACGGCATCCTACCCTGGGCCTACCAGCACAATGTCGCGCTATGCTTTGACGAATATGACGCCGGCCGTCCGGACGTGATGTTCGTCATCCAGCGCGTGCTGGAATCGTCGGGCCGGCTGACGCTGCTCGATCAGAGCCGGGTCATCCGTCCGCATCCGGCGTTCCGGCTGTTCTCGACCGCCAACACGGTCGGCCTCGGCGACACCACCGGCCTCTATCACGGCACCCAGCAGATCAACCAGGCGCAGATGGACCGCTGGTCGATCGTCACCACGCTGAACTACCTGCCGCACGACAATGAGGTTGCCATCGTGCTGGCCAAGGCCAAGCACTATCGCGACGGCAAGGGCAAGGAAATCGTCAACAAGATGGTGCGCGTCGCCGACATGACGCGCTCGGCGTTCATCAATGGCGATCTCTCGACGGTGATGAGCCCACGTACCGTGATCACCTGGGCCGAAAATGCCGAGATCTTCGGCAATATCGGCATGGCGTTCCGCCTGACCTTTCTCAACAAATGCGATGAGCTGGAGCGTTCGTTGGTGGCCGAGTTCTATCAACGTGCTTTTGGGGAGGATCTGCCCGAGAGCGCCGCGAACGTGGTGCTGGGCTAAAGCAGAGTCTCGATGGCGGGTCCGGGCGACAACACGCGCAACAAGTCGAAGACGGGGTCTGAAGCCGACAGCTTCAAGCGCGCCGTCACCGTCTGCATGCGCGCCATTGCCGGCGACAAGGAGCTTGAAGTCGGTTTCGCCAAGGATAGGCCGGCACTCGCCGGCAGCCGCGCGCGCCTGCCCGAACTGCCGAAGAAGGCTTCGAAGACCGACATCGCGATCACCCGCGGCCTCGGTGATTCGATGGCGCTGAAGCGCGCCTGCCACGATGTGCGCATCCACACCAAGCTTGCGCCGGATGGCAAGGCGGCCCGCGCCATCTATGACGCGGTCGAGCAGGCCCGTGTCGAGGCGATCGGCTCACGTGCCATGCAAGGCGTCGCCGACAATATCGGCTCGATGCTGGAGGACAAATACGCCAAGGCCAATCTCGTCGACGTGAGGGACAAGGCCGACGCGCCGATCGAGGAAGCACTTGCGCTCATGGTGCGCGAGAAGCTGACCGGTCGGCCGATCCCGAAGAGCGGCCAGCGGCTGGTCGAACTCTGGCGGCCCTGGGTCGAGGAAAAGGCCAAGTCGGATCTCGACGGACTTTCCGCCAAGCTCGGCGACCAGCAGGCTTTCGCCCGCGTCGTGCGCGAGATGCTCGCCTCCATGGAAATGGCCGAGGAACTCGGCGACGAGCAGGAGACGGAAGACTCCGAGGACAATGACGACAACCAGCCGCAAGGCGACGAGCAAAGCGAGGAGGGCGGCGAAGAGGATTCGGGCTCCGAGCAGTCGCAGTCCGAGGATGCCGAGGCTTCGGCCGATGACGAGCAATCGGCCGAGACGGAAGCGTCCGATGCCACCGCCGACGATCTGTCCGACGATGACGATGCGGACGCCGAGACGCCCGGCGAGGCGCGCCGCAACGACAACCCCTTCACCAATCTGCCGAAGGAAATCGACTACAAGGTCTTCACCACCGCTTTCGACGAGACGGTCGGTGCCGAGGAACTTTGCGAAGAAGAAGAGCTCGACCGACTGCGCGCCTTCCTCGACAAGCAGCTTGCCAATCTGTCCGGCGTCGTCGGCCGCCTGGCCAACCGGCTGCAGCGCCGGCTGATGGCGCAGCAGAACCGCTCCTGGGATTTCGACCTGGAAGAGGGTTACCTCGACCCGGCGCGGCTGGTGCGCGTCGTCATCGATCCGATGCAGCCGCTGTCGTTCAAGCAGGAACGCGACACCAAATTCCGCGACACGGTGGTGACGCTGGTGCTCGACAATTCGGGCTCCATGCGCGGCCGGCCGATCACGGTCGCGGCCACCTGCGCCGACATATTGGCGCGCACGCTGGAACGTTGCGGCGTCTCGGTCGAGATCCTCGGCTTCACCACCCGGGCCTGGAAGGGCGGGCAGGCGCGCGAGAAGTGGCTGAAGGACGGCAAGCCGCCGAACCCCGGCCGGCTCAACGATCTGCGCCACATCATCTACAAATCCGCCGACCACCCATGGCGGCGGGCACGGCGCAATCTCGGCCTGATGATGCGCGAGGGCCTGCTCAAGGAAAACATCGACGGCGAGGCGCTGCTGTGGGCGCACAACCGGCTGATCGCCCGGCCGGAGCAGCGCAAGATTCTGATGATGATCTCGGACGGCGCGCCGGTCGACGATTCGACGCTGTCGGTCAATCCGGGCAATTATCTCGAGCGCCATCTGCGCGCTGTCATCGAGCTGATCGAGACGCGCTCGCCGGTGGAGCTGCTGGCCATCGGCATCGGCCACGACGTCACGCGCTATTATCGCCGCGCCGTCACCATCGTAGATGCCGAGGAACTGGCGGGCGCCATGACCGAGCAGCTGGCTTCGCTGTTCGCCGAGGAGAGCGCGAAGGATACGCGGCGCGGCGGTATGCGGCGCGCCGGATGATCTCTATGCACGGCGGCTTTCAGCAGACGATTTTCGCCGCCATCGCCCTGCTTTCCGGCGTGGCTTCGGCAGCAGCCGATTCTGCTGATTCCACCTCGGTCGAACCGGTCGAGGTCTCGGCTCGCCCGATTGCCGAATTCCAGATTGGCCATGCCGACAAGCAGTTCGGTACGCTCGAATTCGTCGGCGGGCTGGAGATGACCTCACCAACGCGCGATTTCGGCGCGCTGTCGGCGTTCCGGTTCCTGAAAGCCGGCGGCGACTTCATCGGCGTTGCCGATACCGGGTTCTGGTTCTTCGGCACGGTGGTTCGCGACGCCGACAAGCGGCCGTCCGGCATTCAGAATTTTCGCATGCAGCAGATGGTCGACGAGACCGGTCGGCCCATCGACAAGAAATGGGAGGTCGATGCGGAAGGTCTCGCGGTCAAAGACGGTGTTGCCACCGTCGGCTTCGAGCGCAACCACCGCGTCGCCCAGTTCAGGATCGACCCCAACGGCATGAAGGCGCCGTTCAGCCAGCTGGATTTCGTGGTTCCGGCCCAGGAATTGCGCCAGAATCGCGGCTTCGAGACCGTCACCCATGCCAATGCCAACGGCCAGCATGAGGGCGGGCTGGTCGTGGTCTCCGAGAAGAGCCTCGACAAGGCCGGCAACATCTATGCCGCCATCATCGAAGGGCCGCGCAAGGGCGTCTTCACCGTCAAGCGCAACGGCGATTTCGACATCGCCGACGGTGCCTTCCTGCCGGATGGCGACCTGCTGCTTCTGGAACGCAGTTTTTCGATGGCCAGGGGCGTCAAGATGCGGCTGCGGCGCATCTATGGCGAGAGCGTCGAGAAGGGCGCCGTCGCCGACGGGCCGGTGCTGCTGGAGGCCGACATGGGTTTTCAGATCGACAACATGGAAGGGCTCGACGTCTGGACGCGCGACGACGGTGCGCTGATGGTGTCGCTGATTTCCGACGACAACCACTCGATCCTGCAGCGCAACCTCTACCTGGAATTTATTCTCCACCAGGATTGAGCGCGCACCGGTCTGCGATCAATAGAGCTACGACGGCGTCCGGTCAGGTTCGTGAGCCATTGGTGGCTATCCAGATAACATGGCGCGCGCCTCGCTTGCCGTTGGCACGTGTGTTGACCTCGTCGACCGCGAAGCCGGCCTGCTTCAGCCGCCGCGTGAAGCCGCGGTCGGGGCCTTGCGACCACACCGCCAGCACGCCGCCCGGCTTGAGGGCTGTACGTGCGGTACGAAGGCCTGGCAGGCTGTAAAGCGCATCATTGGATTTGTGGACAATGCCTTCCGGGCCGTTGTCGACGTCGAGCAGGATGGCGTCCCAAGCCGCGGGGTCCGACTGTATCAACTGCCCGACATCGGTCCCGTGGATAATGACACGCGGATCGTCGAGACAGCCGCCAAAGATTTCGGTCATCGGGCCGCGTGCCCAGGCGACGACCGCCGGCACCAGCTCCGCGACGACAATGCTGGCATCATTGCCGAGTTCAGCGAGTACGGCGCGCAGCGTAAAGCCCATGCCAAGCCCACCGATCAGGACCCTTGGCCGCCGATGGCCGGCAATCCTCTGGCAGGATAGTTTTGCCAGCGCCTCCTCGGACCCGCTGAGACGGCTGTTCATCAGCTCGTTGGTGCCGAGCATGATCGAGAATTCCGAACCGCGCCGCTTGAGGCGAAGCTCCTGTGTGCCGTCCGGAGTCTTCGCAGAGTCTAGCTGGACCCAGGGAATCATGATCTTTGTCCGACCATGATCTTTTCCGAAAACCGCGTCCCACTTTTCGGGATCATGGTTTAAGCCGCGACTGCCGGCTGGCTCCAGCGGACAGCGAGCAGCCGGTAGGGGATCAATGCCACAACGGCGATGATCAGCTTCACACTGAGATCGCCGAGCGCCCACGAAATCCAGCGCATGGCGTCGACATGGAAGACGCCCATCAGCGGTGCTGTTTCGAGCGCAAAGCTGTCGTTCGGACCAGCGAAGGCAAACGCGGCCGAGAACGCGACGGTGAAGAATACGGCGGTATCGAACACGGATCCGACCAGCGTGCCGACGATTGGCGCGCGCCACCAGCTCTGCCGGCGCAGCCGGTTGAAGACGGTCACGTCGAGCAATTGCGCGGCAAGGAACGCAGCGCCGGACGCCGCCGCGATCCGCACCAGCCGGTCGGCGGCGGTCTCGAACTCGATCAGGCCGTGACGGAACAGGAAAGGCGGGACAAGGATCGAGCAGACCACTGCCGTCATGAAGCCGACAAAGACGATCCTGCGCGCCACGGTTGGCCCATAGCGGCGATTGGCGAGGTCGGTGACCAGGAAGGAGAACGGGTAGGTGAAGGCACCCCAGGTCAAAAGGTCGGCCAGCGAGAGGCCGCCGATCTGGCCCTGCATCGGGAACTGCACGAGAATGTTCGATGCCACGACGACAAGCGCCATGGCGGCCACGAATGGCAGGTATCGCGAGAAGGAAGTCATTTTTTTATCCTGGGTAATGGAACCAGCGGAGCGCATGCCGAAACCGGATCACGCTCGCTCGTATTTGAGCATCAGGTTGCCGAAACCTTGCGGGCTCGATCCGATGTTCAGGCCAACAAGAGGTTGGCCAGGGCGGTCGTCCCCCGCCTTTGAACGATATCAGGCGGCGACCTGCTCGGCGATCTTCTTGGCGATCTGCTTCTTCAACAGACGCGCACGCTGCGACAATTCCTTGACGTCGGCCTTGGCCAGGAAGGCATCGAGACCGCCGCGATGTTCGACCGAACGCAGCGCGTTGGCCGAAATGCGCAGGCGCACATTCTGGTTCAGCGCTTCCGAAATCAGCGTCACGTTGACGAGATTCGGCAGGAAGCGACGCTTGGTCTTGTTGTTGGCGTGGCTCACATTGTTGCCGGACATGACTGCCTTGGCAGTGAGTTCGCAGGTGCGGGACATGATTCTAACCTTCAGTTCTCGGGTCTGCCAAACATTCAAGCCCGCGCCGGGTGGCGCGCGGTTCTGGTCAGGCGGCCTTATGGAAAAGTTGGCGTTCCATAGTTGCATTTCGCCGAGGCGTCAAGCTCCGGCTTCCCCACGGATGCGCCCGGCATTTCATATTAAGGCCGGAATTCATCCTATAAGCGGTCTCATAGGGACATGCCAGACCGGAGTTGCCCGCCTCCGGCCGAAAATCAAGGACCGGATCCCGTCATGCTTCGTTCGTCTCTTGCCCTTGCCGCCCTGCTTGCGATTGCCTTGCCATCCGCCGCGTCCGCTGCCTCGCCACAGTCGTTCAAGGGAGAGTACACGGTCTCGTTTCTAGGCCTTTCGATAGCAAAATCAACGTTTTCCAGCCGCTATGAGAACGGCGCCTACGCGATCGAAGGCAGCGTCACCGCCGCGGGTCTGGCCAAGCTGTTCGACGACACGCGCGGCACGATCTCGTCGAAAGGCACGATTTCTGGCAAGAAGATGGTGCCGCAGGCGTTCCGTGCCGATTACACCTCTGGCAAGAAGGCATCGACGGTCGATATCCGCTTTGCAGATGGCGCGGTCACCTCGACGCAGGTTATCCCGGCGCCGGGCAAGCGCGACCCCAAGAGCTGGGTGCCGATCGGTGCCGGCGATTTGGTCTCGGTGCTCGATCCGATGGCGGCGACGGTGATCCATGCCGACAGTCTCGACCAAGTCTGCGGCCGCACGGTGAAGTTCTATGACGGCGAGATGCGTGCCGATCTGTCACTAACCTACGCTTCGAAGGGGACGATCTCGGTGCCGGGTTACAAGGGCGACACCATCACCTGCCGAATGGGTTTCGAGCCGGTGGCGGGCTATCGCAAGGGCCGCAAGGCGCTGAATTATCTTAAGAACCGCAGCCGCATGATGGTGACGTTTGCACCGCTCGGCCAAACCGGCGTATATGCGCCGATCCGCGCCACGGTGGGCACGCAGATCGGCACCTTGACCATCAGCGCCAGGCGTTTCGAGGCAGTACAGTAGGGCAGGCGCCATACGCGCGCCACTGGAGACGGAATGGGGCGCGCAACACTGATTGGCTTTTCGGCGGTCGCCATGTGGGCGTTGCTGGCGCTGCTCACCGATGGGTCGGGCCAAGTGCCGCCGTTCCTGCTTTCGGCGATCACCTTCTCGATCGGCACCGGGGTCGGGCTCATCGCGCGGCTTTTCATGCCGGCGCCCGACAAGAGCCAGAAAATACCGCTGCAGGTCTGGCTGATCGGCATCGCCGGCCTGTTCGGCTACCACTTCTTCTACTTCACCGCGCTGCGCAATGCGCCGGCGGTGGAGGCGAGCCTGATCGCTTATCTGTGGCCTTTGTTGATCGTGCTTGGCTCGGCGCTGATGCCAGGCGAGCGCCTGGCCTGGAACCATGTCGTCGGCGCGCTGCTCGGCCTTGCAGGTACCGTGCTGATCGTCACCAAGGGTGGTGGGCTGGCCTTCGATGCACGTTACACCTTCGGCTATGCCATGGCCGCCGTCTGCGCCGTGCTGTGGTCGTCTTATTCGCTGTTGTCGCGGCGCTTTCCGTCGGTGCCGACCAGCATCGTCACCTGGTTCTGCGCGGCGACCGCGGTGCTGTCGTTCGCCTGCCACTTGGCGCTGGAGCAAACGATTCTGCCTGACGGCGCCGGCCAGTGGCTGGCCGTGGTCGGCCTTGGCCTGATGCCGGTCGGAGCTGCCTTCTATGCCTGGGACATCGGCGTGAAGCGCGGCAACATCCAGGTGCTGGGTGCTGCAAGCTATGCCGCGCCACTGCTGTCGACGCTGGTGCTGATCGCAGCCGGCGCCGCCGAGCCGTCACTGCGCATTCTTGCCGCCTGCGTGCTCATCACCGGCGGCGCGGCTCTGGCGGCAAAGTCACTGTTTCTGCGCAAGCCCGCCGTGACAGAGAGGGGAGCGCGGGCATCCGAAAGCGGAGCCGGGGCATCCGAAGGCGGAGCCCGGGCATGACGATGCCGTTTGCCGGCGGCATCGACGCCAATGCCAACGCGACGCTGATCTTTTCGCTGGCTGCTGCGGTGATCTATGCCTTCACGCTCGGGATGCCGCCGACGCTCGCCCGCTCGGCGGCAAAGACGCTTGCCGTGGCGATGCTTGCCGTGCTGGCGGCAATGCAAGGCGGCCCATTGCTGCTGGTCGCAGCCCTTGCGCTCAGCGCTGTTGGCGACGCTTTTCTGTCGCGCGACGGCGAAAGGGCGTTTCTCGGCGGGCTCGCCAGTTTTCTTGTCGCCCACATTGTCTATGTCGTGCTGTTCCTGCGCAGCGGCGGCGGCTTGGAGTTGCTGGGCGCCGAATCGTGGCGTGGGGCGATCGCGCTGGCCATGGTGGTGTTTGCGATCGTCATGCTGGCGGCGCTGTGGCGGCGCGTCGGCCCCGGCCTTCGTGTCCCTATCACCGTCTATGTCGCTGCGATCCTCGCGATGGGTGTCTCGGCCCTGACGACAAGCAGCGTCTGGATCGTCGGCGGCGCCGTGTTGTTCATGGCATCGGACGGGATGCTCGCCACGGAGAAATTCCTGGTGGCCGCCATCTCGCCGCACCGCAGCTGGATGCGCTTTGCCGTCTGGTTACTCTACTACGCGGCCCAGCTCGCGATCACGCTAGGCTTCCTGCTAAATTAGGGTTCTTATTGAGTTAGGATTGTTTCGGTTGCCAGCCCGGCTCGGCCAGCTCAAACGCCGCAAACTCAAAGCCCGGTGCGACGGTGCAGCCGACCAGCGTCCATTCGCCCAGGCTGCGCGCCGATTGCCACCAGCCTGCGGGGACGACGATCTGCGGCCGCTCACCGGCTGCGAGATCGATGCCAAGCACCTGCTCGATAACGGCGCTGCCTTGTTCCCACATCGACAGCGCCAGCGGGGCACCGGCATGAAAATGCCAGACCTCGGCGGCGTCCTTGACCCGGTGCCAGGCAGACACCTGATGCCGTTCCAGCAGGAAATATATAGCGGTCGAATGGCCGCGCGCGCCGCCAGCGTCATCGCGAAAGGTCTCGGCGTACCAGCCGCCTTCCGGATGCGGCTTCAGGCCGAGCGTGGCGATGATTTCGGCGGAGCTGGTCATGGCTTCGACGATATCACCGGACTCTAGAAATTGTCCTTGCGCTTGCGGATTTCGGCAAAGACCTCGGCGTCCGAAGCTTTCTCCAGTCCAAGATGCTTGCGGATAGAAGGATCGTGCCAGCGCAGGAAGGGATTGGTCGACAGCTCCTCGCCGATCGTCGTCGGCAGCGTGGGCTTGTCGGCGGCGCGCAACGCCTCGATCTTGGCAGCGCGTTCTCTCAGCGCCGAGTTGGTCGGATCGACGGTCAGCGCGAAACGGGCGTTGGAGAGCGTGTATTCGTGGCCGCAATAGATGACCGTTTCAGCCGGAAGTGCCGCCAGCTTCTTCAGCGAATCGTACATGACCGGCGGCTTGCATTCGAACAGCCGCCCGCACCCCAGCGCAAACAGCGTGTCGGCGGTGAACGCCACTTTCGATCCAGGCAAATAGTAGGAGACGTGACCGGCAGTGTGGCCGGGCGTGGCGATCACCTCGATCTTTTCATCGCCAAGATGGAGAACCGAGCCGTCTTCGACCGTTTCGTCGATGCCGGGGATCTTGGCCTTTTCCGCTTCCGGGCCGATGATGCGCAGCTTGAAGCGCTCCTTCAGCGCCAAATTGGCCTCGACATGGTCGACATGATGATGCGTAGTCAGGATCATTGTCGGCGTCCAGCCGGTCCGTTTAAGCGCGGCCAGGATGGGCGCTTCCTCGGGCGCGTCGATGATCCCGGTTTGGCCGCTTTTGGGGTCGTGCACCAGAACGCCGAAATTGTCGCTGCGGCACATGAACTGTTCGATTTCGACCGGCATCGCATCTCTCCATTATCGCCGCAGACATAGGGCGCTAGCGGGCCGCTGTCATCCCGGTTATCGAGGCATTTATTGAAACCCGACGATATCACGGCTACATCCCTGCCATGCATTCCGACATCGTCGATCTTCGCTCCTTCTATTCGACAACACTCGGCCAGTTCGCCGAGCGTTCGATCACCATGGCGTTGTCGTCGATATGGGCAACCGTGCCCAACGAGCGGCTGGTCGGTCTCGGCTACACCTTGCCTTGGCTGGAGCGCTTCGGCTCCGATGCCGAGCGGGTCTTCGCCTTCATGCCGGCAACGCAGGGCGCCGTAGTCTGGCCGGCAACAGGGCCGACGGCGACGGCACTGGTCTTCGACGAGGAACTGCCGCTGGTCGATTCCTGCATCGACCGCATGCTGCTCGTCCACTCGCTCGAACATGTCGAGAACCCGCGTGAGACGCTGAACGAGATCTGGCGTGTGCTGTCGCCGGCGGGCCGGGTGGTCATCGTCGTCCCAAACCGGCGCGGCGTCTGGGCGCGCTTCGAGCACACGCCGTTCGGCAATGGCCGGCCTTTTTCGCGTGGACAGCTCACCGAATTGCTGCGCGAGGCGAATTTCACGCCCGCGTCCTGGTCCGATGCGCTGTTCTTCCCGCCATCGCGGCGGCGCTTCATGATGCAGTTCCACAATGTGCTTGAACGCGCCGGCCGGCGGCTGTGGCCGATCTTTTCCGGGGTCATCGTCGTCGAGGCGCAGAAGCGGCTCTATCAAGGCGTGCCGGTCGCCCAGCGCGCCTCGCGCCGCGTCTTCGTGCCCGTGCTGTCGCCGCATGGCGCCACCCGGCTTGGCCGTCGCAACGAGGTCGGGGATACCAAGTCATCGGTTGCGCGGGTGACGGCTTCGTGATCGGGGCAAGAGTGCCTGGCGTCGGTTCCCTGCCTATCTGTCGCAAGTGGAGTGACAGCGCACCTGGCAGTCCATTTGGACGACGGATGCCTGCAAGTCTCTCCAACCGGTTTCAGCACTGAACGCAAGGACCTCGGACATGGCTGATCAACCGGACTATGCCGCCATCGTCCAGCCGGTTGTGGTGGCGGTCGAAGCCAGCAGCCTGAGCGATCAGGTGGCGTCGATCAGGAGGGCGCTGGCGGGATCGCCGGTTCGCAAATGGTTGCTCTGGACAGCGGTCGGCATGATGGCCGTGATCATCGCAACGTCGATCGGCCAGGTTCTGCTCAACCGCTGGAATCAGCCTTTCTACGACGCGCTCGCGCGGCGCGACATGGCGGCCTTCCTGCACCAGCTTCTCGTCTTTGCGGCAATAGCCGGTGGACTTCTGGTGCTCAATATCGGCCAGACCTGGCTCAACCAGATGATCCGGCTGAAGCTGCGCGAGGCGCTGACGCTGGATCTGATCGACCAGTGGACGCGGCCCGCGCGCGCCTTCCGGCTGGCCAATGCCGGTGCCATCGGCGTCAATCCCGACCAGCGCATGCAGCAGGATGCGGCGCACCTCTCGGACCTGTCGACCGACCTCGGTGTCGGGCTGCTGCAGTCATGCATCCTGCTCGTGTCCTTCGTCGGCGTGCTGTGGGAGCTGTCCTCAGGCTTCGTGTTCCACATCGGCGGAACCGCACTGGCCATACCGGGCTACATGGTCTGGGCCGCCATTCTTTATGCCGGCACCGCCTCCTGGCTGAGCTGGCTGGTTGGACGCCCGCTCATCAGCCTGAACAGCGACCGCTACACACGTGAAGCCGAGCTGCGCTCCTCGATGGTGCGCGTCAACGAAAATGTCGATGCCATTGCGTTGTACCATGGCGAGCCCGATGCCAGGCGGCGGCTCGAACTCGATCTCGGCACGGTGCTAGGCGCCATGCGGCGCATCTACAGCGCACAGATCAATCTAGCCTGGGTAACCGACTCTTATGGCTGGATCACCGTCGTCGCGCCAATCCTGGTCGCCTCGCCGGTGTACTTCGCAGGTGATATCAGTTTTGGCGGACTGATGATGGCGGTCGGGGCTTTCAACCAGGTCCATTCGTCGCTGCGCTGGTTCATCAACAACATCGGCAGCATCGCCGATTGGCGCGCCACGCTGATGCGCGTCGCCGATTTCCGCATCGCTCTCGACGAAATCGATGTGCTCCACGACACGGAAAGGCGCATCGAGTTCGGCGACAACGCCAATGGCAACCTGACTTTCGAGAAGCTCGAAGTGGCCTCGCCGGAGGGCTGCACAAGGCTCGCGGACCAGCATGTCGAAATCCGTCCCGGCGAGCGCGTCATGGTCATCGGCGAGGCGGGCGCCGGCAAGACGCTGTTCTTTCGCGCCATTGCCGGCCTGTGGCCATGGGGAAGCGGGCGGATCGGCCTGCCGGCGGCAGAAACCCTCTTATTCGTGCCGCGCGTCCCTTATTTCCCGACCGGCACGTTGCGCGAGGTGCTTGATCACCCGAACGGACCCGCGCCGGCGAGTGACGCCGACATTTCGAAGGTGCTTGCAGAGGTCGGTCTTGAACGGCTGTCGTCGTCGCTCGACCGCGCCGGGCGATGGGACCACGAGCTGGGCGATGACGAACAGCGCTCGCTGGCCTTCGCCAGACTCGCGTTGCGGCAGCCGAAATGGGTGATCATCGATGAAGCACTGGATGCATTCGACGGCCCGTCGCTACGGCGAGTGCTGGCCATGCTCGAGAAGCGTTTGCCTGGGACTGCGATCCTCAACATTGGGCGCGGCCTGCACAACAATCAGTTCTTTCCGCGCGCGTTGACGATCGTCAAGGATACCGGCGCTCCAGCTCTGAAGCCCGCCCGCGTCAGGGCCGGCGCCATCGAACCGCCGCCAGTCGCTGCCCGCCGCAAGGCATAGACCGATGTTCATGTTCAGAGCGGTTGGGGGGTTTACCGGAACGGCCGCCCCGGGCAAACGGGTGGTTTTGAGGAGGGGGGAAACGGCTTTCGCGTTTTGCGGGAATTCAACGGGGCCAAGCGTTATTATGGCGGGGTAGCGCCCCCACCGTT